>JAABSQ010000656.1 GCA_011390315.1 Desulfobacteraceae bacterium | reverse complement strand
ATTCTCGGGGTAATAAAGATCAACAGTTCTTCCTTGTCTTTTAATTTCCCCTGGGTTTTAAAAAACCATCCCAGGATGGGAATTTTCGACAAGCCGGGAATGCCGGTCATCTCATTTCGTTCGGTGGTCTTGATGATGCCGCCGATGACCACCGTATCCCCGTCATTGACCAGAAGCTCCGTCTGAGCTTCCTTGGTGGTGAAGGACTGTTGACCGGCGATCACGTTACCGAGATCATTCTTCGTGATATTGATGTTCATGGAAATTCTGTTGTCCGGGGTCACATGGGGAACCACCTCCAGCAGAAGATCCACGTCCTTGAATTCCACGTTTACCTCCCCGTCTTCCACGGTCTGGTACGGATAGCTGATCCCCTGTTTGATGACCGCCTTTTTGTTGTCCAGCGTCACCACTTTGGGCGCGGAAATGATTTTTCCTTCCCCCTGGGATTCCATGGCCTGCAATTTGGCGTTCAGCAGAAGCGGGGTTCCGGCAATTCTCACGAAGTTGAACCCGATACTGCCGAAATTCTCCGCCGCCAGGGGAAAATTCATGGCCATGTTGTACCCATAGGTGCCGCCGATATCGTTGTACCCTCTTTCCGGACCCGTTCCCACACGATTATTGACGCTGTCCTGGACCGTATCCGTGGTCCCTCCGACATCGATAAGCCCATCCTCTCCGACCTCCTGAACCCCGAGGCCCATTTCCCATGTGGTGCCGATTTCTCTGGAAAAATTGGTCGTGGCCTCCACCACCCGCGCTTCAATGATGACCTGCGGTGTGACCCGGTCCAGCTTTCGAATCAGCTCCCGGGCCTGTTCAATTTTTTCAGCCGTATCCGTGTAAATGACGACATTGGTTCGCTCATCGACACTGACGCTGCCCCGGTCTTTGGTGAGGATTTTTTCGATGTGAGGCATAATTTCTCTTTGGGCATTGGAGTAATTCACCGCAAGATATTCGGTCGTCAGCGGTTCCAGCTGTTTCTGCTGGTCCCTCAGGGCCAGTTCGGCGGTCTGTTTTTCCTGGCGGATCCGCTCTTCCTGGTCCAGGGTCTCCCGAGTGGCGATTCGGATGATACTGCCTTCCACCGTTTTCCCGAGCTTGTTCATCTTCAGAATCAGATCGAGCACCTGGTCCCAGGCCACCGGCTGGGCCAACGTCAGGGTCACCTTACCGGTGACATCCTTATCGATGGCGAAGTTCATTCCGCTGACTTCCCTCAGGATCCGGAATACATTTTTGATATCGGTTTCGTAAAAATCCAAGGCGATTTTCTCCCCGGTGTATCTGGGACCGGTATCGGTCATATCCAATCCGGCATCGATGCCGGCCGGAGATTCTTCCGGAGGAATACTCGGGAGAGATGCATAATCGTCTGCCGGAGGCGGCTGACCGGCAGCGGGCGCAGTAGCGGTTTCCGGCGGGAGGGGGGCTTCCATGGCCGGAGGCGGCTGGGTCCGAGAGGCCCTCGTTTGGGCCGCCGGAATACCGACCATCGGCTTGGGAGAGATGGAAGAGGCTTCCAGATTCACCCGCAAGGTGGCCCCCTCCTGCTCGACGAAATACGGCACCGCCTCGCGCAGTTCGATTTCGAAAACGGCGGTATTCGGTCGGGGCTGGGCCGGCAGAATTCGATCCACCGCACTTTCAAAATGATCGGTGATCAAGGGCCGTTGCCGATCTTTCGGCAAGCGGGTGTTCAACAGATTGAGTTTCAAGGTCCTGCCGTCGGCCTGGTCGATATCATATTGAACCGGCCGGGTGGTTCCGAGGACGAGTGTCGATTTTCCGGCTTCCTGACTGATAAATTCGATCTGATTGACGGCGGCCGGTTTTGTGTAATCCACCGGGGCGCCGGGCCTTTTTCCTGAAGGCGGAGCCGTTCTCGGAAGGGGACGATCGGCTGCATATGCCGGCATATCCGCCTGCCGGGAAGGACCCACCTGCACCACCAGCCCGTCCCGATTCGGATTCACCGTAAAGGCGGACAGGTAAGGCTCTCTGGTTACGATTTCGACCTGAACCCGACCCGGATAACTCTGATGCCGGACCGTCTTCACCCACTGAGTATCCACCGGAAAGGATTGTACCCCCTGATAGGGGCTGGACACCCCATGCATATCCACAATGATCCGCGGGGGGTTGTCGGCGGTGGAGGTTTGAAAGTCGTTAATGGGCCCGTCCCCTCGGACATTGACCAGCATGCTGTCGTCCAACTGCGTCGCGTAGACCGATTGGACCCTGGAGGCGGACCGCATGGAGGGGGTGTAGGAGGAAGCCTGCGGTGCGGATGGCGCATAAGTTTTTTCCGCCCGAGGCGTAATACCGCTTCCCATATGAATGAGCAATCCGTTTTCCACCGGGTGGGCTGAAAAATGGTCGAGATAGGTGCTTTGCGTATCCAGAACGACCCGGACCCGATCCGGATAGCTGTGGTATCGAATTTGGCTGACCCATCGGGTATTGACCGGAATGACTTTCTCACCCTCGTAGGGGCTTTGAATGTTGAAAATATCGAACACGATGCGGGCCGGTCTGTCGATGGTAAAAGAACGATAATTGGTGATCATGCCGTCGGCGCCCACAAACACCTTCAGGCTGTCGCCGAATTTGGCGGCGTACACAGACTGCAACCGGGAAGCGGTATGAAAGCTTCCGTTCCCGGCCGCCGGCGGAACGCTGGCAGGAGCGGCGGGCGGGGGAGCATCGGGGGTTCGGTATGCCCCATTGGAAGACATGCCCTCGGTTGCTTGGGTCGGCGTATAAGGGGTGCGGGAGCCGCTGCCGAATGAAATTCTCACCCCGTTTACTTCTCGGGTGACCTGGTAGGGGGCATTGTCTTTGAGAAGAATTTGCACTTTGGTGGTTTGCCCGTTTCGACTCATCTCCGATGCGTTGATGGAGTGGAGAATCGGATTGGCGGGGATGAATACATTCTGTGAGGTTTGCAGGGAGGTGTTTGAAAAATAGAGCAGAAGGGCCGGCGGCGAGGGTTGCTTGACCGTCGTGTAGGTCAGGGGCTGGTTTCCTCCGATCAGCACATCGATGGTATTCGGGTGCTCGACGGTTTTGATGTTGGTAATCTGCTTTGTTCCCCCCGAGGCGCTGCTTTCTCCGGATGCACCCATGGCCGCTCCGTTTATTGCGAGCAAGGCCGTCAGTACCCACAGGAAGATGACGAAGGTTCCTCGTTGCGACCGCTTCATGTCTCTACATTTCATAGTATTCATCTCCGGAAGGTCTTTGAAATTTAATCTCCCTGGTACGAACCGTCACTTTGCCCATCGGATCCGTGTCTTTTTCTTCCACCACGATCCGGTCCTTTTTAATTTCCACCACCTGGCCGGAATGAATCCCGATATAGGTTCCTTTATCGATAATATACCCTTTCCCGGAAGCCTCTTCCACCATGGCCTTGTTTCCTCTCGGCGTGCGCACGATTCCGACCAGTTTTAACTGACTCAGGTCCAGCTTTTCAAGAGGGGTTAAGCGGCGGGGAGGCGGTTTGGGTTTCCCGTCGCTCTCTTTCTGCTCGGGTTCCTTGGTTTCAGGCTCCTCTTTAAACAAAGGCACGAAGGGGTCGATTCGTTCCTTCCGGGCATAGGCGATGTATTCCCTTGGTTCTTCCTCCCCGGCGATTTCCGAAATCGAAACGACCAGATCATCCGCAGTATCTGCCTGCTCCTGTTGGTCAGGCGGGGTACCGCTTTCAGAGGTGATGGATCGGGTCTGATCGGATGTATGCGTCTTTTCGGAAGATGATTTTTCGACGGTTTGAGTCGGTTGAACCCCGGTTGAAACCGGTTTCTCCGCCGGGTCTTCCGAGGTTTTCTCATCCCGGGGAGTCCTATTATCGGTCGTGTTTTGCGCGATCAGGTCTCCCGGCTCCCCATTGGATTCGGACGAACCCCTGGAAGTTTCCTGAAGTAAATCGGGCGGAAGGGCGGCAATTTTTTTCCTGATGATTTTGGCCTTGGGAGAAGAGGGGGCCGGTGATTCACTGCACCCGACCCCAAAGGTCAGAATGCAAATCATGCCGAGGGATGAGATCAGTTTTTTTCTCATAGTAGATACGATGCTGTTTTTCTTTGAAGTGGTTTAAGGCGCTTGCTCCAAAAATTTATAAGTCACCGCTGTGCAGGAGATGTTCAGCTCATTTTTATCTTCTCCGGTTTCTTTCCTGCCCCTCCTTTTCACGTCGGACATACGCACATCCTTGATGTTGACGATTCGATCCAGATGAGACACTCTTTGGAAGAAAAGGGCGGTGTCATGATACTCCCCCACCACTTGAATGGACACCGGAATTTCCGCATAAAAACCCATCGTATTTTCCCGTTCGGGTCGAAACAGAATGAACTCCAGGCCCGAATCCTGGCCCGCATGGGAAATACTGGTCAGAAGGGCCGGGATTTCTTCGCTTTCCGGCAACGCCTGTCTGGCGATCTCAAATTTCGCCTCCACCTCTTTCATCTCGGCTTTGTACTTGCCCAATTGACTCGCCCGCCGTTTTGCATCCTCCAGTTCGGCCGTCAGCTTTTCGAATTCTTCTGTCAGCCGGGTGATTTCCTTATGCTTGGGCATAAAGGAAAAATAGACCACCGGCCCGACAATCAGGAGGATGGCGCCGACACAGATCAGAATCCGCTGGAGCTTGGTCAGCTTGGATACCTTCTCAAAAAAAGGATCGAGAAATTCGAAGGAAAATTTTATTTTTTTCATGTTTTCTCTTTTTCCTCGGATTCGATGTTGTCCATGGAAGGGTTAATGGGAGGATTGGTGCATGCAACGACAAACTTTTTCAGATGAATATTGTCTCTTCCTTGACCCTGCTTGAAAAGCTCTTGCTGAAGGTTGATCAACCGGACACCTGTAAACAGCGGGTCTTCTTCGAGACGGGTCATAAAATCAGCCACCGTCTTGTTATCCAGGGCGATTCCTTGAATTTGCAAATTGACATCCGGTCTTTTGAACTCTTCGGGGGTTTCGGCCTGCTTACCTTTTTTACCTTTCTGGGGTTTTGTTTCTCTTCTCACATTCTGTTCGATCGCTTCGAGTCCGGTCAACCACATCTTTTTTTCGATCACAACCTCGGTCATTCCTTCCAGGATGCGGAATGATCGGCCGCGATTCATATCCAGCTGTTCGATGACCTCAAGTTTTCTTTTCAGCACCGCCAGTTTATTTTTGAGCTCCTCGACCTCTTTGGCGATTTTATTATACCGAATCACCTCTTTCCGGGTAAACTCGATCTGCGTATTTAAGGCCTCGACCTTCTTATTCAGCTTATTGTTGTACCAGACCAGGCTGATTGTTATCAGAACGATTAAAAGCAGAAAAATGGTGACCTGCTGCCGGACGTTTTCTTTCTTTCGGGCGGTGCGGTAGGGAAGTAAATTGATCCGTATCATTTGTCGTTGATTCTCCTGATGGCAAGCCCCATGCAAATCGCCGCCTGGGGCGCGATCTGCTCGAGGTAGTTGGTGTCGAACCCGCTGTCCACGGAAATGGATTCGAAGGGGTTGATGATTTCCACTTCGGAGGAAGTTTCCACCGCCAGCAGCTGACGGAATTTCTTTATTCGGGCGCCGCCGCCGCTCAGGATAATTCGGCGGATCTGGTCGTCGGGATAAGTCGAATAGAAGAAATCGAGGGCCCGTCGGATTTCGGTGCACCAATCCGACGCGACGGTGGCGATCACCTCGATCACCTCTTTAGAAGAAAGATTGTCCGCGTCTTCATTGCTGTACAGCTGCTCCGCCTCTTCGATCGAGCACCCGGTCATGGAAACGATTTTAAGATTGATCTGCTGACACCCCAAAGAAACATCTCTCATGAACACCGAGTAGTTGCCTTTCAGAATATTGAGGGTCGTTTTGTTGGCGCCGATGTCGATGAGGGCGACGTTTTCCCCTTCGGGATGATAGTTGATTTCATAGATATTCTGAAGCGCGAATGCATCCACATCGATAATGCACGGGGTCAGCCCGGCCAACTGAACGAGATTGACATAGTCGTTGACCATCTCTTTTTTGGCGGCGACCAGGAGCACATTCATCTGGTTGGGGTTGGTTTCATTTTCCCCGATGATCTGGAAATCGATCCGGACGTCATTGATATCGAAGGGGATATATTGTTCCGCCTCAAAGTGGATGGTTTCCTGGAGCTGATCCTCCTCCATGGTGGGCACACTGATATTTTTAACGATGGTGGAATACCCGCCCACGGATATGGCCACATTGTTTTCCTTGATCTTGTGAATCTTGAACAATTGCCGAATGGAATCGGCCACCGCCTCGGGGTTTCGAATATTCCCTTCCTCGATCAAGCCCGGAACGATATCGATCATACCGAACTTGTTCAGGTTCCATCCTTTTTTTTTATCCTCCACTTCGGCGAGCTTTAACGTGCGGGATCCGATATCCAATCCCACCAGATAGGTTTTTTTCCCGAATACCATAGTGAACTCTTTGTTACCTAAGGGATGAAGAGAAAGGTTGCCATCATCCTGAATGGATGTCCATTATCGAGTCTTATTCCAACTTATATGAAAACGACCGGCAAAATTCTGTGATTAATTTGGCTTAATCCGGAACAGCTATTCTGCCATACCAGATATTGAAGGAAAACGCCAATATTTTATTGAAAAAGCAACAGGTTTGCTTTATTATTCAGTCAATGAAAACGTGAGGATGAATTACCCGGCGGTCTTTTGAACATTGAGATTGCCAATCAGATAGCAATATTTTGCGAAAAGTGTCAACGAAAAATATCCGCCAATTAGAAGTCTCCCTCGGGATTCAGCCGAAATCACTAAATTCGATTTGGCTCAACAATTCAATGGGTATGCATACGTATTCCTCGGGTAGGATTTTCCTGCTTTCTCTCTTCATGTTCTCTTTCATCATCCAAACCGCCGAGAATCAGCGAAAATTTTAAATTCCGACTTGAAACTCCGGCTTTGAGACAATGACGTCCACTCAAAATTCAGAAGAGAAGGCCAAGCCGTTCAGGCTGGTGAAATATTTTACTTTTACCAGCCTGGCCACCATATTCGCCGGCACCATGGTCCTGTGCTTCTTGAATATTCACTGGGCCAGGACCCTCCAGTTCAAACAAAGCGAAGATTACGCCCATCTGCTGATCGAGAACCTGAATCATCAAATCTATACCCAGTTTCAGGTCCCCGTCTATTACCTTTTCGGAAAAATTCAGCTGCGGGACAAGAGACAATTCGAACTGATGGACCGAATCGTTCGAAATACCCTGCACAGCTTCAAGGTGGAAACGGTGAACCTCTATGACGTTCAAAACAACATCATCTCCTACAGTTTCGATCCCGATCTGGTCGGCAGAAAAGATGTGGGGGGCCAGGAATACCTGAGCGCCGTCTCGGGAAAATCCACCTCCAAATTGATCCAGAAAGGCGATTTCTGGAAGGTCTGGCTCGGTTTTCCCGAAGCGATCAAGGTTTATACCTTTGCGCCTCTGCGGGAAGCCAAGCCCTTGACCCCGATTTCCGGAAAAGTCCTGGGCGTTGTGGAGATCGTTCAGGATATGTCCGAGGACTACCAGACCATTTTCAATTTTCAGATCCGGATTGTGATTACTTGCGCAATTGTCATGGGTATTCTCCTGCTGATCCTGATTTTCGTGGTAAGACGGGGCGAGAAAATTATCCAACACCGGACCCTGGAGAGAATTCGATTGAAAGAGCAATTGAGTCGGGCCGAGCGCTTGTCGGCCTTAGGAGAAATGGTGGCCGGCATTTCCCATGAAATCCGCAATCCGCTGGGGATCATACGAAGTTCGGCCGAGTTATTGAAAAAAAAGATGGCCAAGACCGATCCATCCAATTCGATTCCGGACATCATTGTGGAGGAAGCCGGCCGGCTCAATAACATCATTACCGATTTTCTGGATTATGCCCGCCCCAAAGCGCCTCACATGGCCCCCTGCCATATCGATGAAGTGCTCAAAAAAAATCTGGCCTTTTTAGAACCCCAACTGGGCGCACAGGGATACCAGATCAAAAAACATGACAACGGCGATATCCCCATGGTGATGGCCGATTCGGATATGATGTACCAGGTGTTTCTAAATATCCTGATCAATGCGATCCAGGCCATGCCGGGCGGCGGGGAAATTCAGGTCGGAATCGAAGCCGCCGATGACCGGGTGATCGTCTCCTTCAAGGACAAGGGCGAGGGGATTCCGGAGGATACGCTTCAGAAGATCTGGGACCCCTTTTTTACCACCAAAGAAACCGGTACCGGACTGGGACTGGGTATCGTCAAAAACATCGTAGAGGCCCACAACGGGTCCGTCACCATTGAAAACAGGCCCATTTACGGGGCCGAGGTCACGATTACCCTGCCGGCCAAAACGGACTAAATTCCCGGAACGGAGTCAATCCAATGGATACCATATTGATTGTGGATGATGAAAAAAATTATACCCTGATTTTGAGTGCGGTACTGGAAGAGGAAGGCTATGAAACCCTGACCGCGAACAGCGCCTCGGAGGCGCTGGCCATCCTCTCCGATGCCGAAGTGGATCTGGTGTTGACCGACATGAAAATGCCGGAAACGGACGGGATTTCGCTCCTGGAAAGCGTCAAGGAAAAAGACCCCGAATTGCCGGTGATCATGATGACCGCTTACGGCACTGTGGAAAAAGCGGTGGAGGCCATGCAGAAAGGGGCCCACAACTATATCCTCAAGCCCTTCGATAACGAAAGCCTGGTGGTGTACGTCCGGAAAGCCTTGGAAATGTATCGCATGGTCAAGGAAAACCGGCATCTGCGCAACTCCATAAAATCCCGCTACCAATTCGATAACATTATCGGCAAAAGCAAAGCCATGCGGGACGTATTCGAAACCATTCAGAAAATCGCGCCGGCCACCGCCACCGTATTGATCGAGGGTGAAAACGGAACCGGAAAGGAACTGGCGGCCAAATCGATCCACTTCAACAGCCCCCGGCGCAATGAACCTTTTATTGCGGTCAATTGTTCGGCTTTATCCGAAAACCTTCTGGAAAGCGAGCTGTTCGGCCATGAAAAAGGGGCGTTTACCGGCGCGGCGACCATGAAGAAAGGCCGTTTCGAACTGGCGGACCGGGGAACCCTGTTCCTGGACGAAATCGGCGAACTCTCGGCAAACATTCAGGTCAAACTTCTCCGGGTCCTGCAGGAAAAGGTATTCGAGCGGGTGGGCGGTACCCGCCCGATCACGGTGGATATTCGGGTGATCGCCGCCACCAACAAAAACCTGAAGGAGGAGGTTCGACAGGGCCGATTCAGGGAGGACCTCTTTTACCGGCTGAATGTCCTTCATATCGTTATGCCCCCCATGCGCAATCGGGTGGAGGATATTCGTCTGCTGGTTCAACATTTTATCGAAAAGTACCGAAACGAGCGCAAGGCGGACATCCCCCCGATCAAGGGGATCGATCAGGATGTGGAGCGGCTCTTTTATGAATACGCATGGCCGGGCAATGTGCGGGAACTCGAAAATGTGATTGAACGGGCCGTCATTCTCTGCCCCGGCGACATCATCCGGGTGTCGGACCTGCCCAAAAATTTCAAGGCCAACGCCTACAGCACGCTGCATCTCGATGGCATTCCCGCCAATGCCAATCTATCGGAAACCCTGACCGAAATTGAAAAATCGATGATCACCCGGGCACTCAAGATGACCGACTATGTTCAGGCCCATGCGGCCAAAATGCTCGGAATCGGAAAAAGCGGGCTCAACCAGAAGATCAAGAAATACAATCTGGAGGTGGGGTCTAAAAAATAAAACAGGGATTTACTGCAACAGTAAACCCCTGACAAAAAGAAGAGAAAATCAGGTCGGGCTGGGTTCGGCCGCATCCGTTTTGGCCACCCGTTCTTTGACCAGATCGATATAGGCGGCATCCGGATACTCTGCGATCAGCGTCTCATAAGCCCGGGTGCTCTTTTCCGGGTTTCCCGTTTCCGCATAGATTCGGCCCAAATTGAAAAAGGCCTCGGCTTTCATCAAAGGGTTGGTCCCGGCGGTGATCATTTCGAAATACCGGGCCGCCGAAGCCAGGTCTCCGTTCCCCTCATAAGAATACGCCAGGCCGGCGAGAATGAAATTTTTCAGAGACGGATAGCTGTCCGCATCCCGAAGCGCTGTTTCATAGAGTTCGATCGCCCGGTCATAGGCCCGGGCTTCAAATGCGATGTCGCCGTAGGCGATTCTGGCCAGTTTGCCGCCGTCTTTATCCGAATATTTTTCCAGAATGGCCTCAAATTCCTCCTTCACCGCCGGGTAGGCCTTTTCAGGACCCTCTTCTTCCGACAGGGTGTTATACCTCTCCATTGCGCTGTTCATCATGGCGAAGGCCCGGTTCTCGGCTTTTTCGGAAAAATACAACACCCCCGACGCGACGACGACGATCGCAAACAGGACCCCCAGCCCGGCCGCGATTTGGACCTTGTGCTCCAGCACATATCGCATCAGGCTCTGGGTAAAGGTAAGAAATTCATCCGGTTCCTTCAAGAGCTGCTTTCGCGTCTTTTTTTTTTTCGCCATCAGTCCTCCCTTGCTTGTTTCAATATTGAATGAGTTTGTTCAACTTTATCCCATTTACCCCCCATGATCATAGTAATCTCATCGATCTCACCGAGGCGTAGTTTACACAGCGGGAACGGCCCGGGCTACCAGACCAGCATCTGATGAATCCATCCTTTATCCCCGTCCGCGTGGCGGATGTGCAGCCATTCCCCTTTTCGTTCAAGGACTTTGAAGGGGACCCCCCTTTCGACCGTAAAGACGATGTCATGATCGGTCCCGGCTCCGGAGCGGACATTGCATTTGTTCTTATTCACGATAACCGATGGATCGCCGTTCACCAGTTTTCGAAATATCCATCCCTTATCCCCTTCGAAATCCTTGAAATAATACCACTCTCCGGATTTCTGAAGGACCTCTATCGGATGATATTTCTCAAGTTTCCACAACAATTTGTATTGAGTGCCGGGTCCGGACCGGACATTGGCCAGGTCCACCCCGACGGCGGCCCGCTCCGCCCACGCCGCAGCGGCCCAGAACACTACCAGCCAGGCGACACACATCCATTTGAATTTCATCATTACACTTCCTCCATGGCGACAATCTTCATCGGCCTTTTCATCAGGCATGGAAAAATTCGAGCCGGGGCAATTTCACGCAGGTCAGTTTATTGCCGTAGACCGCGCCGGTATCCACCCCGATCTTGTTCGGCATCACCAGCGGTTCCGTAAACGGGGTATGGCCGAACACCACCTGTTTTTCAAAATCGTAGGTGGAATAGATGAACTTTTCCCGAATCCACAGCAGGTCTTCGTGTTTTTGGCGGTCAAGGGGCACCTTTTCCTTGAGACCGGCATGAACAAAAATGTACTTTTCGGTTTCATAAAAAAGCGTCAGGGAGGACAAAAAATTGCGGTGAGCGACCGGAATCGGATAGGGTTCGTTTTCATCGGAGTGGTCCAGATAATTTTCCAGGGTCTGGTTTCCGCCGTTCATCAGATAAAGGGTCCGGTCCACCCCGTTCAGATAAAGCTCCAGCATTTCCTCGTGATTTCCTTTGAGAAAGACGACATCTGTGAAACGCGCTTTCAGGCGGATCAGATATTCCACCACTTCAAAAGAGCTGGGCCCCCGATCGATATAGTCGCCGAGAAATACCAGGGTGTCTTGGGCCGGGTCGATCTCAGACGCGATCCGGTCCATGAGGACGCGCAACTTGTCCAGACATCCGTGAATATCCCCGATGGCATAGATACTTCCCATGGATCAGGACAACATGAATACCCGCCGGGGTTTGTCCAGACGGGTAAGCCCTTCTTCTTCCGCCGCCTGAACGGCCGATTCAAAATCCGTTTTGGAAGGATACTGATCCAACCCATTCACCCGGGCCGCGTCTCCGCAGGGCCTGTATTGGGGCATAATATTGACATAGCTGTTTTTGGAAATCTTCCGTGCGATAAACCGCATGATCTCCCGGACGCCGGCCAGCCCGCCGGGCAGTACCAGGTGACGGATCAAAAGCCCCCGCAGCGCCAGTCCCGAATCGTCGATGACCAGGTCCCCGACCTGGCGATGCATTTCCAGAAGCGCATTCCGGGCCGCTTCCGGGTAATCCGGCGCATCACAGCTTTCCCGGGAGATATCCGAATTCCAGAATTTGAAGTCGGGCATGTAAATATCGATCACACCCTCCAGGATTCTCAAGGATTCGACCCGGTCATAGGCGCTGGAATTGTAAATCAGGGGAATTTTCAACCCCTTTTCAACCGCGATGTCGAGACCGGCCAGTAGTTGAGGAATCACATGCGAGGGGGTGACGAAGTTGATGTTGTGGCATCCCCGGCTCTGCAACTCCAGCATGATCTGGGCCAGCTGAGCCGGCTCCGTTTTTTGGCCCTCCGCCTCATGGCTGATGTCGTAATTCTGGCAAAACCGGCACATCAGATTGCAATGGGTGAAAAAGATCGTCCCCGATCCCTGGGTGCCCACCAGGGGTTTTTCTTCACCGAAATGGGGCCCGTAGCTGGAGACCCGGGCCCGCCGCCCGGTATTGCAGATTCCGGTTTCCCCCTCCAGCCGGTTCACCCGGCATCGCCGCGGGCACAGGGTGCAGGAGGTCATCTCCTCCCGGGCCTGTTTGACCTTGTTTCCGAGATACCCCTTCTCGAATGTCTTGATGTAAACCGGTTCAACCGATGCCATGTCTATTTCTCCGGACGCACCAGAATCTTTTGCGCCATTCCCCGGCCCAGGGCGTACCGTTTGCGGTCCAGAGCGACCACCAGCTGCCCTTTTCCGGAATTGGAAATCACCTCCACCTTATCCCCGACCCGAATCCCCATGCTGACCAGCCGCATTCGAGAGGTCAGGCCGCCGGTCACTTCTCGAATGGTCAACACCTCCCGGGATTTGGCCATGGTCAGCGGAATCAGGGGCCCCGGCTTGCCCAGACAATCGCCGCAGATGCCGTAGATCTTCAACCCGTGTTGAAGCATATGGAACCCCTCAGAAGCGGCGATCCGCATCTGAAGGTCTTCCAGATCATCGTCCTTGAATTCGAGGATCTTTCCGCACCGGGTGCAGATCAGGTGGTCATGGTGCTGGCCCAGATGGCGATGCTCATAGCGCACCGCGCCGTTGTCGAACTCGTTTTTCTGAGCAAATCCGAACCGGCACATCAGATTCAGGGTATCTTTAACAAATTTCGCCTCGAAATCATAGCCGTTATTGCGAAGAAGGCCGACCAGTTCCTGCTCGGTGACATGGTGTTCCGTTCCTAGAAACACCTCGAGGATCTTGAATCGATCCTCGAAATGGTCGATATTTTCATGTTCGAACAGTTCTTTGAACTGTTCTTTTTCCTGATGATGGATCTGCTTCATGGCCTGGCAAAAGCGATGTAAATTTCAGTGGCAGTGCATACCCGGTCGACGGATCGGGGCGG
>JAABSQ010000655.1 GCA_011390315.1 Desulfobacteraceae bacterium | reverse complement strand
GCTCATGCCGGCGCCGTTGTCCTCGACTTCTATGATCAGACTGCGATCCCCGCCCAGGGCGGTCCGGACCGTCACCCGCCAGTCCTTGTCGGTGGATTCATCGAACAGGCAGGCATCGATGGCATTGGACACCAGGTTCATCAAGGCCCCGTGAAGGGTGTGCGGGTCGATCATCACCGTGCCGATCTTCGGGTCCGGTTCGGTGATCAGTTCCACATCGTTCTCCCGAGCGGTTTCACTCAGCAGCCGGCAAACCTCTTCGGCCACGGCATTGGGCTCACAGGGTTCCGGTTGCGGTTTCCGTTCTTTGGAGTAGGAAAGCAGATTCATCACCAGCTCGGAGGTCTGGTCGATGTTTCGCTGGATCAGGCCCCAGCCCTGTTTCAGCCGATCGGTATCCTCCGTTTTGAGGGCCTGGTTGACCAGGTAGGAACCGCCCTTGAAGCCGTGCAGAATATTTTTGACGCTGTGGGCCATTCCGGCCACGGTCTGGCCGATGGCCGCCAGCCGTTCGGTTCGAATCAGTTCGGCCTCCAGCCGCTTGATCTCCCGTAGGTCCTGAAAAAAGGCTACGCTGCCCACCATTTCATGTTTTTCATAAAGGGCGGTGCCGGAGAACCGAACCGGAATCGCTTCCCCGGTTTTGGAGATGATTTCAGTCTCCCATGAGGGCGGCGCCTTGATGATATGGGGAGGTTGGCGTTTGGTGTCCAGCACGGTCAGAACGTCTTCATTGTAAAGATCCCGCACATTCAGCTTCCCCACCGCCTCCTGTTTGGTATATCCGAAGATCGCTTCGGCGGCCGGATTGAAAATAACGATGGTGAAATTTTTATCGGTGGCGACAATGCCGTCATTGGCGCTTTTGATCAGCTTGATCTGAAAGCTCGATTTCCGCCGCAGTTCCCGGGTGGCGATGTCCACCGTCCGCTTCAGTTCTTTGGTATGGGCCTTCAGTTTTTCATGGATGGCCACCTTTTCTTCGGCCCGGGAGAGGGCGATGGCCAGAACCTCATCCCGAATCGGCTTGTTGATGAAATCGGAGGCCCCGTATTTAAGGGCCTCAATGGCATTTTCGATATCGCCGTGGCCGGTGATGATAATGACTTCCGTGTCGGGATCACGCGCCTTCACCCTTTTGAGGACCTCGATCCCGTCCATTCCGGGCATCTTGATATCCGTAAGGACGATCTCCGGCTTCTCCCGGTCGAAGATTTCCAGGCCCTCCGCCCCGCTGGTGGCGGTGAAGACTTCATATCCGTCGCTCCTGAGCGACATGGACAGGACCCGGACATTGATCTCCTCGTCGTCGATGAGCAGCAATCGGGTCATGATACCGCCGGAAAGGTCAGGGTAAAAGTGGTGCCGCGGCCCACACGGCTGTCGATATCGATGGCGCCGTCGTAATCCTTGATGATGCCGTAGCTGATGCTCACGCCCAATCCGGTGCCCTTGCCCACCTCCTTGGTGGTGAAAAAAGGTTCCAGAATTTTGTCCATCACCTCCTGGTCCATGCCGACCCCGGTATCCGATACCCGGGCCACGACCCGGCCGTCCCGGCTGAAGGTGCGGATATCGATCTTGGTCTCCGGATTCGATATCTCCGGGTCCCTGCGCTTTTCATCGATGGCGTCTATGGCGTTGCTGACCAGGTTGATGAAGACCTGCTCCAGCCGGTTGTGTTCAGCCATGACATAAGGAAGGTCCTCGGCCAGATCCAGATTCAGGTCGATCTCATGGGCTTTGACCTGGTGTCCCAGCACATTGAATACCGCAAGAATGGGATCATTCAGCAGCACCTTGCTTCGGACGATCTCGGACTGTCGGGCGAAATCCCGCACATGCTTGATGACCCCGGTAATTCGCTGGACATTGGCGGCGATATCTCCGGAGAGGGTGGTCAGCTCTTCCGCACCAGGCGTCTGACCCTTTTGAATCGACTTCTGAAGATAATCGGTGCAGATCTGAATGACATTGAGCGGCTGATTGATTTCATGGGCCATACCGGCGGCCATGACGCCGAGGGTGGTCATTTTTCCGGCCTGGATCAGCTGGATTTCCTTTTCGATGCTTTCGGTGATATCGGTCGTGGTGGCGATGATCACGTCCCATTCGCCGTATTTGGCCTGGCTGATGTTGATGTTGACGTAAAAGGCGCGCTTCCCCTTTTTATAATGCTTTTTCTTTGAAAACAACAGGGACTGACCCGCGGACAGGGATTTCAGGCCCATTTCGACTTCCTCGTCATGGGGGTCCCCCAGTTTGACGAAAGGCATGCCGAAGAGCTCTTCCCGGTCATAGCCGTAGCAGTCCTGGGCCCGTTCGTTGGTGTCCAGGATTTTGAAATTGTCGCTGTCCAGAATAAAAATGGGGTTGGGGTCATTGTTGAAAAGGGAGCGGTATTTTTCCTCGGATTTGATATACTGCTCCTGAAGCATGGCGTTTTCGATGGCGACCCCGATGCGGTTTCCGATCAGCTCCAGCACCCGACGGTCCTCGGGGCTGATCCGCCCCTGGGTCCGGCTGCCCACCCGGATGACCCCATAGGTCCGTTTTCGCTTGGCGCTGATGGGAATATAGGCCAAGGATTTGAGCCCTTCTTCCCGGTAGAGCCCGATCTCTTCCCGGGATTCGTTTTCCGGCAGGTTCTCGAACACGGCGGCCTGGTCCTGCTTCATGACCCGGTAGACGATGCCGTTTTCATTGGCCATGATGCTGCGTTTGCACAGACTTTCGGAAAGGCCGTAGCTGTATTTGAGATGAAACAGTTCGTTTTCCACCAGAAGGAAAATACAGATGCTTTCGGCCGAAAGAAATTTTTTGATCTCCTCCACCGTGCTGTTGATCCGCTGATTGAGGCTGGCCGGCGCGCTCAAACAGCTGTAGATGGCGACCAGGGAGGCCAGTTCCTGGGTATGGCGTTCCCGGGCTTCTTCCGCCTTTTTATCTTCGCTCTTGTCCCACAGGGTTTCGATGGCGCCGACCAGGGTGCCGTCCGGAGATTTGATGGGTGCGGCGGTGAACCAGCACCAGGCCCCGTCTTTTCCCAATTTCGGAAAAAACCCTTCGGCTTCATAGCCCCCCTCGATCAGAGACGATTTGCGCCATTTGTTGCCGTAGAGTTTCCTGATATCCGTTTCTTCGGTCTGATCCAGGATCACGTCGGCCATGGTGGGCCGTTCCCTTTCATAAAAAGGAATCCACTGCCGAGTGGAACCGATGATGTTTTCAGCGGGGATCCCGGTCAGGTTTTCCATGGCCCGGTTCCAGTGGGTGATCCGGTGGTCCCGGTCGATGACGAAGGTCGGAATGGTGCTGCCCTGAATGATCTGAGAGCGAATGCGTTCATTTTCCACCAATTCCAGCTCGATTTCATGGGCCCGGGTGTTGCGGTGCCGAAGAATATCGGCGAAATGGTCGGTGATCCGATCGAAAATGTCCACCACCGCGTCCGGATGGTCCAGGTTTCGAAGCAGCTCGCGCCGGCTGCTTTGCCGAAGATCTTCGAGTTGCAGAAAATCCCAGAAAGCCCGGGCCTGCAAGTGGTCGATCACCCGAACCCCGTCCGGACAGTTTCGCTGAATCACCTCCCCCAGGGACCGGTCGCTGGTCAGTTCGAGAATGACATCCAGCTTGGGTAAACCGTAAAATTCCTCATAATTTCCGGTAGTGGGGATGCCCAGTTGTCGGGCCAGTTGAAACCCCGGCGCGGATCTATCCTTATCCGCCACCCCCACGATTTCAGGGCGGCGGCATGCCAGCCGCTCATCAAACAGAAACTGAAGAAAGGCCTTGCAGAATTTTCCGCCGCCCACGATGGCGATATGGGATTCCAGCAGTTTCTGAATCATCGAGGGCTCCATCCCTGAACCGGAAGGGGGCCGGGGATTGGTTCACAGGGCGAAAACCGCTCCTTTTTATTCGGATCATTTTGCATCCATACCTCGGGCGGGAAAAAAATCAGGTGTTTCGCTGACGTCTGTTCTCGAATTTCCTTCCCCTGAATATGGTTTAGAGTATAAAGATACCTAATTTTTTAGATATGATATTTAAAAACCTTTGTCAAGGCCGCTCTCATCTCAATTTCATTTATATGACTCTCTAACAAGTTGTTTTTAAAAATGAACTCTGATATGAAGCAGATGGAATTCCAAATAGCGGAACGCCTTCAAATTTACGACCACTCTCTTCGAAGAAAGGAACTGCACCATGGATCTGAAGCAAAAAGTGACCCTGAAACAAAAGGGAGACAGTTCGGCGCTGCAACTCAAACAAAAAGGCATGACGAGCATCCATGCCCAACTCACCTGGACTCAGGCCGTGGACCTCGATCTGCACGCCTTCTACAAAACCAAAGCCGGAAAAACCGGGCACGTTTTTTTCGGAAACAAGGGGAAACTGAATCAGGAACCCTTTATCATGCTCGATGAAGACGCGGGTGTGGGCAATAAGGCGGGAGACAATGAAGAAAATATTCGTATCAACCAGCTGGAACATCTGGATACCCTGATTATCGCGACCAACATTTTCAAATTCCTCGGTTTTTTATCAAGGGGAGAGAATTTTGCCAAATACGACGGCAAGGTTCTTGTGACCACCAACGCCGGCGATGTCATCGAAGTCCCCCTGACCTCGGAAGAAAAGGGCAAATGGTGCGTAATCGCCAAAATCGACAATACCGGGGATTCGCCCAAGGTGATCAATGTCAATCAGGTGCAGAAAGAGGAACCGGGAGATGAGTGGTTGTAATAATCGTATTCTTCCAGAAGATCCGGATCATTGTCCATGACTTTCATAATATTTCCTTTCTTTAGTTGTGGCCTTTCTGGCGCTGATGATTCTGATTTTGTCATCTCTTTCGGTGAAAACGACAACCACCAACCTGTTTTTATTGGTGGTTCCAATTTGGATCATTCGCTCTTCATCACCTGAATGCAGGGGATCCATAGTTTGTAAACACCCGCTCCCCGGCGGGTCGCATTTTCCACCCTTCTCCGGTTTTTATTAAATTCTCCGCCATGGACTGCCCGTAGCTTCGGCCGCAAGCGAGGAGCGCGATAGAATGGGTCGGGCTCTGCTCCAGAACGGCCAGTATGGAGGGAATATCGAAAACCGGTCCCTGAACCATTCGGGGTAACGGCTGCTCGGGTTTCCAGAGGTCTACCGGAGCGGCCTTCTCAAGGAGGGCCGGGATATCTTGTCCCATGAGAGCCAGGAGGGTGTTCCCGTCGGTCGTATCGGTGTAGGGAAACGCATTGGGCATTTCAGGGGACGGCCCGAAAAGTTGCCAAAGCTGTGCATGGTATTCCGTCAGCCGAAGGAGCAAAAAGCCGTTTTCAAGCGCGCATGCCTCGGGGCTCTCCGGTAGAACCATCCCATGCGGACGAATTCGGGAGAGATGCGGATCCCGGATAGCCCATTTCGGCCGGTGGCTGAGATCGATCAGAAAGGGGCCGCCGCCCTCATGTTCATATCGAAGGACCACCCGGAACCCCTCCCGATCTTCGATTTCGGCCGGAGTTTCGTCAAAAAAAATCGGCGTTTGCCGCGGGAAAGGCGCCGGTGGGTTCATTCGCTTTTATCCCTTCATTCGGATGTGGTCGGGGTCATAAAACGGCAGCGGAACCACCAGGGCATGCCGCCGTTGGTGCGGTTCCATATCATGTTCAAAAAGATTCAGCCGGGTTCCGGGCTCGGCCAGATGCTCGGCCACCAGAGCGGTTCCGATCTGTTCGCCGAGGGTGTCGCTGTACCGGGTCAGGCAGACATGCCCCCGAATAGTGTCGTCCACCACGATCGCTCCGTCTTGAAGAGGCCGATCCCGGTCGGCAGCCGATTCCATCCGAAAGCCCACCCGTTTCATCCGCCCGGTTTGCCCGGCGGTATGGCGAAGGGCGGCATCCCCCACTTTTCCCGCGCCGGATCGGTTTCGGCGCCAATGCCTTTCCAGCCCCAAATCCAGCAGGGTAACCCGGTTTTCCGATTCCCGATGAATATGAAGGCGGCCCTTTTCCAGGCGAAGCAGGGTATCGGCCTTCAATCCGTAGGGGTGCATTCCGAAAGCTTCGCCGGCCGTGGTCAGCGCCTTCCAGGCTGCGGCCATCAGGGATGCCGGCATATAGAGATCATAGGTCACCTCTCCCACCGCCCCGGTTCGAAGGGCCTGCACCGTTAGGGCTTCTTTCATCAGCCGCAACCGCCGGAATCCCATGAGCGGAAACGCCGGATTGGAGACATTGGATTCGGTAAGCCCCTGCAACAGCTCCCGCGCCAGAGGCCCCGCCATTCGAACGGCGCCCAGGGATTCCGTAAGATCTGCGACCCGGTAATCCCAATCCTTATTTTCAGAATGGTCGATCATCCATCGATATACCGCCTTTCCCATCCCGGGAGCCGTGAACACCAGGTAATCTTCTGGTCCCCGGCAGGCGGTCACCGCCTCGTACAGCACGCCGCCGTATTCATTGCATATAAAGGAATGTTTTGCCCTGCCCGGCGTCAGATCAGCCGATTTTCCGATAAAGATCCGTTCCAGAACCTGAACGGCATCCGGGCCGAAAACCCGAAATTTCCCCTGGGCCGCGGCGTCCATGATTCCGATACGACCGCGGACCGCTTCGATCTCCTTCCGGGCGGCCGGGTCGAAATCGAAATAGGCGGCCTGGCGCCATCCGGCGGAGTCGTCCCAGGCGGCGCCCGCCTCTTTCAACAAGGAATGCACCGGAGAGAACCGATTCAACTGAATTCGGCCCGCTCCGTACACGGCCAAAGGTGCGGGAACCAGAGGCGGCCGAGCGGTAGTGGGACGAGTTCCTTCAGGGGAGGCTTCACGCAATCGGGCCAGCAACCAAGGCAAATTAGGACCGGGAATACCGCCCTGCCCCGGTCCGGTTCCGGCCCCGGTGAACCGTTTGGCCGGTTCCGGAGTATCAAAACCCCGGTCTACGGACTGGCGGAGATGCTTGACGGTGACATCCATGTCGAAGCAGACGAACGTTTTTTTCCCCTTGTCGATATTCAGGAATATCGTTTTTCCTCCGGCAGGCCCCGGAAGCGTTTGAAGAACGGCTTCGCTCTCTTGAAGCGCCGCTTCAACGGAAGCGCCGCAGTCTCCCGCAGCCCGAAGGCCGGCCGACCGGCCGGATGCTTCCACAGCTCCGGCATGGGTCAACCCGGTGATTCGGCCTGCCATATGAACCCCCGGTGGAAGCGACCGGGGCAGATAGAAACCGGTTTCCGGATCATACGCCGGTTCGGCTCCGGTTACGGAAAGCGGGCCGATCACCGGCGACAAGCCGGCCGAAGCCACCAGAAGATCACAGCCGAAAGCCTGCCGCCCTTCTTTTTCATCACGGAGGACAACCCCTTCGACCCGCTTTTTTCCTTTGGCCTCAGATGCATGCCACCGGGACAGATAGGGAATTTTCCGCTCGGACAATGCCTCAACCAGTTTCGAATCACCCGGCTCCGCCCGGCAATCGGCCACCGCCCGGACGGCCATGCCCAGATCGTGAAGACCGGCCGCGGCTTCCAGTCCTTCATCATGGCCCACGCTGAACACCGCAGCGGTCCCGGGAAAAATGCCGTAAGACCGGGCCAGCCGGTACGCGCAGTCGACCTGCATCACCCCGGGCCGATCATTGTGTTCAAACAGCAGGGCCCGCTCGGTGCATCCGGTGGCGACCACCACCGAACGATACCGGATGTCCAGAAGCCGCCGGTCGAATAAATTTTCTCCGCCGCCCATGCGGAAAGCCACGGCAGCCCCTTCCGAAAGATCGATTGCGACCGTCTGATGAAACCGCCGAATGGATGCGGTGTCAACCTGATCCGCAAGCGATCGGGAACGGTGATGAAGGTTCACACCCGTTTCGAATTCGCCGGTGCGATGATCGAAATTCCCCCCCAGCCAGGGACGGGATTCCAGCAACACCACCCGCACACCGCTTTCCGCGGCCGCCATTGCCGCCGCCATTCCGGCCGGCCCTCCGCCGATGACGCAGACATCGGTTTGAATATACTGTCGGTCGAACACCGCTTCACTGCGATAATCGGGATCGATGCGCCCGATTCCGGCGGCCCGCCGAATCCGTTTGAGGAAAAAGGGCCGAAGCGAGGAGGGTTTGTGAAACCGACTCAGGTAAAACCCGGCCGGCAGGGCCCAGTCCATCCGGTCCATGAATCCCGAGGGGTCCCGTTTCAGGCTGAACCGAACATTCTGGGGCCGGACCCGCATCCCCTTCTCAAGCAGAAGGGTCTCGGCCATTTCATTGGGGCGGCCGTCGATCTCCATCAGGCAATTGGCGGATTCGCCGTTGAGACTGTAAAGCCCCCGGGGACGGCGGAATTTGATGCTACGCGAGAAAATCCGCACCCCGTGTCCATAAAGGGCGGTGGCCACCGAATCTCCGTGGAACCCCTTCACGGACCGCATGCCGAACCGAAATGAAATTCGACGGGACGGATCGATCCGCAGGGTGGGCCGCAGGGAGTCTATATCGGCGATTCGGTGTCGGTATCGTCGTTTCATTTTTGGAAATCCGTTATCATTCCGCAGGAGAATAGCCATGGGGTGTGGAAGCCTCCCCCAGAAGCCGATACTCCTGAAATCGATTCAAAGAAAAGGGGATCAAGTTCTTGGGTTTTTTCCCCTCGGCCATGAATTGCGCCATGTATTTTCCCACCACCGGCCCCGATTTGAATCCGAAATCCCCCCACCCGCAATCCAGGAAAAAACCTTGAATCGAATCGTGGCCATCGATGACGGGCGCCATATCCGGGGTCAGGTCCACCGGCCCGGCCCAGGCCCGCATCATCTTCACCCCGGTCAGGCAGGGGAGCAGTTCCGTCAAAGCCCACGACAACCGCTGAAGCGGTTCGGCGTCGGTTTGCGTTGAAGCCCGGGGCCGAAACACCATCGGACCGCAGGCCACCACCTCTCCTTTGAGGGTCTGGTTGGTGTAGCAGGGATACGCTCCCGCAGAAACCACATGATTCAGAAACGGTTTTAGAGGCTGGGTCACCAGAGCCGGGGCGGTCATCATCCGCACGGGGAGGGCAACACCGGCCATTTCGGCGATTTCGGCGGACCAGGCCCCGGCGGCCACCAGAACCCGCGGGGTTCGGATAGGCCCTCGGGAGGTCTCAACCGATTTCACCGTTCCTCCCTGAACGTCGATTCCGGTCACTTCGGTGTTCTGGTGAATATGAACCCCCCGGCGGGATGCGCCCTTGGCCAATCCCCAGACCACGGCGTCATGCCGAAGGGTGCCGCCCGGCGGGTGGAACATGCCCCCGACAATCGGGTGCCGGGGGCGGTCCGAGATATCCAGGGCCGGCGCCAGTTCCCGGCAGGATCGGGAATCGAGGATGCGGCTTTCGATCCCCAGAAATTTCCCCGAGGCAGCCGCCAGCCGCAATTCCGCCAGGTCCGCTTCACTGTGGGCCAGCGTGAGCACTCCGCAGTTGAAAAACAGGAGGTTGACATTGAGTTCCGATATGAGCCGGGGCCAGAGCTTCAATCCCTCGGCATACAGGGGAATGGTTTCCGGCGCGCGCTGATTGGCGCGGACGATGGCGGTGTTACGACCCGATCCGCCGTATCCGATATACCGCTTTTCAAGAACAGCCACATTTTTCATGCCGTGATTCCGGGCCAGAAAAAAGGCGGCGGAGAGGCCGTGAACGCCGCCCCCGATAATGATCGCGTCGTATTCGGATTGTAACGGCGCCCTTTTCCAGAAGCGGCGGTCTCGTTTAAACAACAAAATTTGCCTCGACTCGCATTACGGTTTCCCGGAGCAAAAATCCATTAACGGTTTAAAATAAGATTCTCGGCGTCCCAGGGTGGGTCCCGAAAGCATCAGTTTGGGTGGTTCCGGTCTTTTTTCTTCCGCTGCCGACAGCCATCGGCCGCCCCGCAGCCGGCACTCGCCGCCGAAGCGGGTGTCGGCATATTCCGCCGAAACCGCTTCATCCCCTTCGGCCTTTCCCTCCCAGACCAGTGCCGGTTCGGCGCCCTCGGTTTTGGAGATCCGTAAAACCAGCAGCCGGGCGTCGGTCCCTAGCAGCCAGAGGTCCGATTTGCCGAATTCATACCAGGATGTTTCAGCCCCGCCCGAATCTTCGATTCTCGGATGCCGGTATACGAACCGCAGGGATTCGTCCGGGCCCAGCACCGCCAGCAAGCGGCGTATCACCTCCGGCTTGATCCGCTTTTCCGGGGAGTCGGCCCGCAGGGTTTTTTCCACCACATCGGTGTACATGCGATCGATTTTTTTTCGGAAAGCCGCCAAATCCTTTACCCGGAAATAGAGCGCCGTCCCTTCGACCACATCCTCCCCCGGCCGATCATGAGGAAACACCCGAACCCCGAATTCGATCAGATCGTGGAGGTAGTCATCCAGCAGCGAATCCGTGGGTTCGAGGTCGGGATAATCGAAAATCATGGGCGGTTCCGCCATAAAGGCCAGGATCCGATCCCGGCGGACCTCTTCTTCGAGATGAGAAATCATCCGGGTCCGGGTCAGCAGTTCGGGCAGGTCTTCAGCCCGCCGTTTTTTAATATCCAGCAGAAAACCGGCCAGGGACCGCAGCCCGTCTTCGGCCTTTTCCTGAGTGGACCGGGTATCGGTCCGGGCGCCGGATAGAACCTTTACGCCCAGCCGCTCTTCGGTTTCGGCCTTCCAGGACTGAAGGGTGTTATCCTCTGTTTTCAAGTACTGCTCCAGAAACCGCTCCAACCGTTCGGCGATGGTTCGACGTTCCGGGTCGGTCAAAAAGGGCCGGCTGTTGAACCGATCCGGGCCGGCGCTCTTATGGGCCGCCAGGCAATGATACAAAAAGATGCGGTCGTATTCGCAGCGCAGCTGAAGATGCCCCACCTCTTTGAGCCCGTTCTGAAGGATTTCCTGATTGAGGGGATGGCGCCGGATCAGCTCCGTCAACTCGGCGCCGTAGATCCAGTTGGGGTCGCGATGCCGGAAATCACCCCCGAAAATGCCGGCCGCCTCGCCGCCGATGATGAACATGGTATCATACAAAAGGCTCAGGGCATACCGGCTGACCAGATGAGAAGACAGCTTTTTGGCCCCGCCCTTGGCGAGTTCCCCCATGGCCCACCAGGCCCCCAGCACCAGGGGATTGGAGCCCAGCGTGAACCGGCCCAGGTAGTAGGCGGGACGCAGGAAGGTCCAGTAAGGGGCCGCGGTTTTATACACGTTGTAGGCCTTGACCCCGGTCTGGACCGTTTCATAGATGGTCTGGATACTGTAGGATTTGAAATCGATGGGGAACTGCTCCAGGAGCACCAGCAGCTGTAAGGCCACCCGATTGACCGCCCGAAGCAGCTGCTCGACACTGGTTTCCAGCAGCGGATTTCGGGAGTTCGGATTGTAGATTCGGGCCACCGATTCGGTCAGTTCCAGAACATCCCGAACAATGGCTTCCCGCTGAATGTCGCCGTTTTTACGGTATTCCTGCCGTTGAATCTTTTCGAAAATGGCCTCAGTCCGTTTGCGGATCAGCTCCTGGGCCTCCCGGTCCCGTTGATGAAGCGCCGTAAAGGAGATATTCTCGAAAGCGGCCTCGCCGTCATCGATGCCCCGGGGAAACTCCATCCATTCATGGAAGGTCATCAACTTTCGGGAGAGTTCCGCCTCTTTCTTCTGAAGCACCAGGGTGCGTTTCTCGATCTCTTGGTCGAGCTCTTTTTTAAGATCGGCCATGCGGTCCTGTTCCGCCTTCAGCTCCTCTTTTGCCTTTGTCAAGATCTCCTGGTCCCCTTCCAATTGCGCGGCGGCTGCATTGACCCGGCGCCGGAATCCCCATGCGCCCGCCAGGGCGGCCAGACCGGCGCCGTAGAAAATCCATTGCAAGGTCCCCAGGGCCTTTGAAGCGGCAAAGGCGGTGATCCACACCGTCAGAACCGCGGTGCAGACCAGAACGATCGACAGAAGGCGCCATCGTGTGGTCGACTGGGTCGTGGTTTCATTCATGATCTATTTTGCTCCACCTCGGGTGGAAATCTCTCGCCCCGCCAAGGATCACCCCGGGTTGCCGGGGGTGTTCCGGTTGAAAAAGGAACAACAGTTGTTTCCGAATGATTCGGGTCTGCCGTTACCCTTCAGATCGATCCTGGTTTTCTTTTATCACGGAAGGGGTTCAGAGAACAAATGCTAATTGAAAGCATTTCCTGAAAATCAGGATGCGCAAAAGTTCAAACGAATCGCCCGTCGGTTTACCGTCGTCCCAATCTTTTTTCGGAACAACAAATTTTATTTGACAAACCTCCGGTTTCGGCGTATGACTGCGTCTCCTGAATTTGGCGGCTATTTCCGCTTTGGATTTACAAAAAGAGACGATCGAGGTTTTGCAGCATGGGAAGACAGATGTGTTTACGGCAGATGGGCGTGAATCAGAAGGGAATCATCAAATCGGTCAAGGCCGAGGGTGAACTCGGCCGAAGAATCCGCGATATGGGGTTGGTGCCCAACACGGAGGTCATGGTGCTGGGCCGGGCCCCCTTGAAAGATCCCGTTGCATTGCGGCTTCGGGATTTTACCCTGTCCTTGCGAAACAATGAAGCCGATTTCATCATGGTGGAGCTGCCGGGGGAATGACATGACTCAGATGCTGAATATCGCCCTGGCCGGCAATCCCAATGCAGGCAAGACCACCATGTTCAACGCCCTGACCGGGGCCCGCCAGAGCGTGGGAAACTACCCCGGAGTCACCGTGGAAAAGCGGGTCGGATTCGTCACCCACAACGGCCTCAAACTCAATGTCGTCGACCTGCCCGGAACCTATTCGCTCACCGCCTACTCTCAGGAAGAGCTGGTGGCCCGGGATTATCTGGTCAAGGAACGCCCGCAGGTGGTCATCGACATTGTGGATGCCAACAGCCTGGACCGAAATCTCTATCTGGGGGTCCAGTTCATGGAATTGGGAATTCCCCTGGTCCTCGCCCTCAATATGATGGATGAGGTGCGAAAAAGCGGCAAGGGTATCGACACTCGAAAACTGTCCCGGCTGCTGGATATGCCGGTCGTCGAAACGGTGGCCCGGGCCGGCGTGGGAAAAACCCGGCTGCTGGAAGAGGCGGTCGCCTATGCCGAAGCGCGAGGGGGGTCCTGGAAACCGCTGACCATTTCCTATGGCCCCGATCTCGATCCGGCCCTGTTGGACATGGCCGCGCTGATTGAACAGGAGAAATTTCTGACCGATCTGTATCCGGCCCGCTGGCTGGCCCTTAAATTCCTGGAAGGGGACATCCAAATCCGAAACCTCGCAGAAACGGTGGGTGGAGTCGGCCGAAAACTCTCCGAAATCGTCCAGAAAACCGAAAAGCACTGCCGGGCGACCCTGGACACCACCCCGGAAGCGATCATCGCCGATTACCGCTACGGATTCATCGCCTCTGTGACCAAGCAGGTCGTCACCACGGAGACGGATCAGCAGGACCGGATCGCGGTCTCCGACAAGATCGACCGGGTCCTGACCCACCGCATTCTGGGGCCGTCCCTGATGCTCGGGGTCCTGTACGGGATGTTTCTGGTGACCTTCACTATCGGCGACATCCCCATGGGATGGGTGGAATCTTTTTTTGCCTGGCTGGGCGGCGCCGCGGCGGAGCTTCTTCCCGAGGGCCTGCTCAGGTCCATGGTCGTGGACGGCATCATCGGCGGGGTCGGCGGCGTGCTGGGATTTGTGCCGCTGATCATGATCATGTTTCTGGGGATTTCTTTTCTCGAAGACTCGGGATATATGGCCCGAATGGCCTATATGATGGACCGGGTGCTTCGCATCTTCGGGCTCCACGGCTGCTCGGTCATGCCCTTTATCGTCTCCGGCGGTATTCCGGGCGGATGCGCCGTGCCCGGGGTCATGGGCACCCGCACCCTGAGAAGCCCCAAAGAAAAATTGGCCACCCTTCTGACCCTGCCCTTTATGCCCTGCGGGGCCAAGGTGCCGGTGTTTCTCCTCCTGGGCGCGGCCTTTTTCGAGGGGGCCGCGGCTCAGGTCCTGTTTTGGATCACCATCGGATCCTGGATCACCGCGCTCCTGGTCTCCTGGGTGCTTCGGAACACCGTCATCCGGGGGGAGGCGACCCCGTTTGTGATGGAGCTTCCGCCCTACCGGCTGCCTACCCTGAAAGGGGTCTGCATTCATACCTGGGAGCGGGCCTGGCAGTACATCAAAAAGGCCGGCACCATTATCCTGGCGATCTCCATTTTGATCTGGGCCGCCATGACCTTTCCCACCCTTCCCCAAGAAAAGACAGATGCGATTCGGGAACAGCGGGAAGCCGTTCAAATCCGCTTGAATTCGGTTGAAGAACCGGATCAGGCCCCGTTGCAGGCGGAAATCACCCGGCTGGAAAACCGGGCTGCGGAGGCCGCCCTCAAAAACTCATTTGCCGGCCGAATCGGCGCCGGGCTTGAGTCGATCACCCGGTGGGCCGGCTTCGACTGGCGGGTCAATGTGGCCCTGGTGGGCGGGTTTGCGGCCAAGGAGGTCATCGTCTCCACACTGGGAACGGTTTACTCACTGGGCGCGGTGGATGCGGAAGACACCGAAGGGCTGAGCAAACGGCTGCAAAAAGACCCCCACTGGAATCGGTTGCGGGCGGTGAGCCTGATCATCTTCGTCATGCTGTATGCCCCCTGTTTTGTGACGGTGGTGGCGATGTCCCGTGAATCAACCTGGAAATGGGCCCTTTTCAGCGTGGCGTATACGACGATCCTGGCGTTTTCACTATCGGTGGCCGTTTATCAGGTCGGACAAATGCTCTGGTCATGACCGATTCCACCAAAAATCCAAAAAAAGGAGGGTTGATGGAAACGGCCGAACAGCTCAGCGCCAGCATGGAGGACTACCTTCAGGCCATCTACCACATCCAGGTCGAAAAACAGGCGGCGCGAACCAAAGACATCGCCCTTCGAATGAAGGTCAACAATTCATCGGTGACCGGGGCCCTGCGCTCTCTCTCCGAAAAGGGCTTTCTCAATTACGCGCCCTATGATGTCATCACCCTTACCCGAAAAGGAATGGATTATGCCGAAGACGTCGTCCGTCGGCATGATGCTCTGAAGCGCTTTTTCACGGAAATTCTGGGGGTGGATGAGCCGGAGGCCGATACCTCGGCCTGCAAAATGGAGCACACCGTCTCGCCCATGATCATGGACCGGATCACCCGTTTTGTCGATTTTATTCAGATCTGCCCGCGCGGGGGGGAAGACTGGCTTGAAAAATTCTGCCGCAGCGATTCCGAAGAAACCGACCCTGAAACATGCAGCGCCTGCATCTCCAGGGTCCGGCGGAACCTGTTCAATCGCGGAGCCTCGGATTAGGTCCGGCCGTCAGCTTCGGTTCGGGTATCCCTCCATCATCCGTTTGTAGTCTTCATAATAGGAGAACACCTTGCGGATATAACTTCGAGTCACCTTGTAGGGCGGAACACCCTGATACTTGCGAACCTTTCGGCTGCCCGCATTGTAGGCGGCCAGGGCAAGCTTGACCTTGCCGTCGAATTGATCCAGCAGCTGTTTCATATATTTGGTTCCGCCGTGGATGTTGTGCTCGGGATTGAAGCTGTTTTTGACCCCGAGGGCCCTGGCGGTACCGGGCATCAGCTGCATCAACCCCCTGGCCCCGCGGTGGGATACGGCCCGGGGGTTGAACTCGGATTCCGCCTTGATGATGGCGGTAATCAGGGCCGGGTCCACGCCGTAGCGTTCGGCCGCCGCCATAATAATCTCCATATACCGCCCTTCGGATTCGTTTTCAGTCAACCACTCGGATTTTTCGAAAACCTGCGCACGGGTGCGATCGCCGTCCTGGGGATCAGCCTGGGCGCGAGAGGCCGAAAACATTCCGACCGTCAAGGCCAGCAGGGCCACGGCCAAACAGTAAATCACCTGTTGAGGGACTTTTTCAGCAGCTCTCAGTCCTTTAAACGATAAAAAATACATTCTCTTCTCTCCTCCTTTTGATTCGGCGCCATGAACAAAAAACCGCTTCAAACGGTTTCCAGTTCGCGGGCCGCGAAACCAACCTGATAATTTTTTCCTTTCGGGGTTAATAGCAAAACATAGGCCAGACGAAGAGAATGGCAATCCAATTCGGATGAAAACAGATGCAAATTGATATCAAAAAAATGAAATCCATAAATTTAGTCATTATTTTTAAAGCCTTATGACCAAAGAGTGAAATAAGAAAAATTGAATCGAGATACCAAAAAAAATAATTCCACAAAACGTGATTGCCAAATTTTGGTATATTTCCGGGTCAAAATTGACCAATATTTGCCGATGCAAAACCAAAAAAAAGACTCATCTTAAAGTAGACTTTATTCCCATTGGGAATATCCGTCCAATAAATCATCGACCGCGAATCCGCGGTTGAACCCTGCGAAGCATGTGAATTTTTGTTTGATTTAATTCAAGGCCTATTGTAGTTTGTTCTCATCTATCGGCTGCAAATCGAACCTTTTTTACCTTTTCTCTGCTCGGCCCTCGGGTCGGACGACTCAAATCGAGGCGTATGAACAAATGAAATCCCTGATCGTCTATTCAAGCCGCACCGGAAATGCCCGGAAAGTGGCGGAAGCGATATTCGGCCTCCGGCCGAAGCCCAAGGAGATCCATCCGGTCGAAACCGCCCCGCCGTCGAATAAATTCGATTTTATCGCTCCGGGCTTCCGGGGGAATGAAGGGGATGCCGATATTTTGCGGCAGGACACTGACCATGCCTGATCATTGCGGCCGGGATATCTATCTTCGCATTCAGCGGAACATCGAAACGGTGATTCGCGGCCAGAGCGCCGCCATCCGCCTTCTTCTGGCGGCCCTGGCCGGGGGCGGTCATGTGCTGCTGGACGACTATCCCGGAACCGGAAAAACCACCCTGGCCAAAACCCTGGCTCTGTCCGTGGATTCCGGTTACAAACGGATTCAGTTCACCCCGGACCTGCTTCCCTCGGATATCCTCGGGGTGTCCATCTACGATCAGAATCTGAAGGCCTTTCATTTTCATCAGGGGCCCATTTTCACCAATATTCTTCTGGCCGACGAAATCAACCGGGCCTCGCCGAGAACCCAATCCGCCCTTCTGGAATCGATGGCCGAATACCAGGTCTCCATCGACGGCAAGCGGCATCCGCTGGCGGATCTTTTTTTTGTGATCGCCACCCAGAATCCGGTGGAATCCCGGGGCACCTATCCGCTTCCCGAGGCCCAGATGGACCGGTTTACGGTTCAGTTTCACCTCGGCTATGTGAACCCGGAGCAGGAGGTCGAGATTCTATCCGACCACCGGACAACCCATCCCCTGGAGTCGGTCCGGCCCTGCGCCACTATGGCGGACGTGCTGGCCCTCAAGAAACAGGCCGAAGATATTCGAATCACCGAAGAGCTCAAACGGTATATCGTGGATATCGTCCGGTCCACACGCACGGCGAAAGGGGTGGCCCTGGGGGCCAGTCCGCGGGCTTCCCTGGCGCTGATGAAGACCGCCCAGGCCCTGGCCCTGTTCGAGGGAGTCGATTACGTCACGCCGGAGTTCATTCAGGAGATGGCGGTTTCGGTCATCGCCCATCGCATGGTCATCGATCCCCAGGCCATGTTTTCCGGAGTCACCGCCGCCGAAATCGTCAAAGAGATCCTGAGAACCTTACCGGTCCCGGCGTAACCGGCTTGCGATTGCATTCCCATAAGCAACCATGATCATTAAACGGAGCCTTTATCACGCATTTCGGGGCTTTTTCGGCTTTACCCGATGGATGGGCCGACGGTTTACCCCGGCCGGATTGCTGGTGGTGTTCGGTCTCTGCTTTTCAGCCTTTCTCGGCCTGGATACCCGGCGATCCCTGGCCTATCAGATCTTTACCCTGCTGGCCTGCCTGGTGACCCTCGCGGTTTCCGCCGGAATTTTGTTTCGAGGACGGTTTCAGGCGGAACGGATACTGCCCAGATTCGGAACCGCGGGACTGCCTCTGAACTACCGGGTGGTGATCCGCAACACCGGACCCAAGCCCCTGTCGAACCTGCTCCTGTTCGAAGATTTCGAGGATCCCCGGCCCGATTTCCGGACCTTTCTTGAGAATCCCGAACCGGGCGAGGCTCGGCGAAACCGAATCGACCGGTTCCTGGGATATTATCGGTGGACCTGGCTGATCTCCAATATCCGGAGAACCCCCATTCGGCCCCGCGCGGTGGGTTCGATTCCCCCCGGGGGACAGGCCACGGTGGCTGTGGAAACGATTCCTTCCCGGCGCGGAGTGCATCGTTTCACCGGCCTCTCCATCGGCCGTCCCGATCCCCTGGGGCTGTTTCTCGGAATGGTCTCCCTTTCCCTGCCCCAGCCCCTGGTGGTGCTTCCCCGCCGGTATCCGCTGCCCCCGATTCGGCTTCCGGGGACCCGAAAATACCAGTCCGGCGGGGTGGCCCTGACCTCTTCGGTGGGGGATTCCGAGGAATTCATTTCGCTTCGGGATTATCGCCCGGGAGACCCCCTGCGCCGGATTCACTGGAAGAGTTGGGCCAAAACCGGCCGGCCGGTCGTCAAAGAATACCAGTCGGAATTCTATGTCCGGCATGCCCTGATTCTGGATACCTTTCAGGAGGCCGCTTTCAGTCCCCGGTTTGAAGAGGCGGTATCGGTGGCCGCATCCTTCGCCTTTACCGTGGGCACTCAGGAATCGCTTCTGGATCTGATGTTCATCGGCCCCCGGGCCTTTTGCTTCACCTCCGGCCGAAGCCTGGGCGAAGTGAACCATACCCTGGAGATTCTGGCATCGGTGAAACCCTGCCGCGACCGGTCTTTTCAGACCCTGACCGCCCTGGTGACCGAACGGGCCCCGGCCCTGAGCGGATGCATCTGCGTGCTCCTTTCCTGGGACGAAGACCGAAAGGACATGATCGGCGGTTTGCGCCGAATCGGAATTCCGGTGCTGGTGCTGGTGGTCTCGGATGTGGACGCCTTCGATGCGGATACAGGGGACCTCGGCCCCATGGCGGACGCCCCCGAGTTTTTTCATCGTCTGAAGACCGGAAGGATCGGTGAAGGGCTGGCCCGGCTATGAAGCGGATGCCCCCCTTCCTTCTGAGCGCCGGACTGATCTTCTGGGGATGGCAGACCGGTCTCTGGGCCGCGGCCCTGCCCATGGCGCTGATGCTCGAAGGGGCCCGCCGCCTTCCTCTCAGATGGGAATTTTCCTCCTCCGATTTCAGCCGGGTGTCGGACCTGTGCGCCCTTCTGGTGGTCGCGGTCATCTTATACCTTTATTCCTCCCGACGATCCCTCTACATCATTTTCGAACTGATCCAATGGCTTCCGGTCGCCTTTTTCCCGCTTCTTCTGGTCCAGAATTACAGCACGGCGGAAAAAATCGATGTGCGCGCCATTTCCCTTTTTTTCCGGCGCCAACAGAAAAAAGGGAACCGCACCACCTTTTCCGAGGTCAATCTCAACCATCCCTACCTGGCCCTGTGCATTCTCGCGGCCAGCTTCGCCAATCTGAGGGAACCCGGTTTTTACATCGGTCTCATGATCCTGGTCGCCTGGGCCCTCTGGCCGATCCGCAGAAAAGGCTCCTCCCCGGTTCTCTGGTCATTCCTCCTGGTGGTCGCCTTTCACGGCGGTTATGCCGGGCACCTCGGTCTTCACCGGCTGCAGGAGATAGTGGAAAGAAAGGGAATGGAGTGGTTTTTCGACCTGAAAAGAGAGGTGGACCCCTACCGCAGCATCACCGCCCTCGGCCATATCGGAGCGCTCAAGCCTTCCAACCGGATTCTGTTTCGGGTGGTTCCCGAACCCGGATCGGCGGGTCCGTTTCTGCTTCGGGAGGCAAGCTACAACCACTACCGAAACACCAGGTGGTATGCCCACCCCGCGGATTTTTCGCCGGTCCCGTCCGGAGACACCTCCCGTTCCTGGCGATTGGGAACCCCGGGCCCCGAACCCCGAAGCCTGCGGGTCCTGGCGCCGTTGTCCGGGGACCGGGCCATGCTCAAGCTTCCCACCGGGGCCTTTCAGGTGGATCATCTTCCGGTTCTGGAAATGGACCGGAATCCCTACGGCGCGGTTCGGGTGGAAGGGGGGCCCGGTTTGACCGACTATACGGTTCGGTTCGGGGCCGCAACCCCGCTGGACAGCCGACCCGAAGCAAAGGACCTCTCTGTTCCGGAAACCGCTTCCGCAGTGATCGCCGACATCGGGCGGGAGGCCGGTCTTTACGGGTTGCCGAATCCATCCGTGCCGGACCGGCTGGAGGCGTTTTTCGAGGAACAATTCGCCTATACCCTGGATCTGGACGTCCGCCGGGGAGAACCTCCCTTGAGCGATTTTTTGAAGCGCTCCCGGGCCGGCCACTGCGAATACTTCGCCACCGCGGCGGTGCTGCTGCTTCGATCGGCGGGGATTCCGGCCCGGTATGCGGTGGGCTTTTCCGTCCATGAAGAAAGCCCCTTCGGGGACTGGCTGGTGGTCCGCAGCCGGCATGCCCATGCCTGGGCCCTGGCCTATATCGACGGGGCCTGGCGGGATGTGGATGTCACCCCCTCGGGTTGGGCGGGTTTGGAAGCGGAGACCGCCCCCTTCTGGCAGCCCTTGAGCGATTTTTTTTCCTGGCTCCGGTTTCGGATTGCCCGATGGCAGTGGCGGGAAAGCCGGGGCGACGCATTCCGCCGCCTCCTCTGGCCGGGGATCGGGGTGCTCCTGTTTATGGCGATGCGCCTGTTTCGAAAAAAACGGCTTCACCGAAAACCCGTGCCGTCGGCGTCGGTTACCGCCCCGCCGGCGCCCCCGGGCCGGGATTCGCCTTTTTATCGAATCGAGGAACGGCTCTCTTCCCCGGGGTGGACCCGAACCCCGGGAGAACCGGTTCGAACCTGGTTGAATCGACTGGAAAGGGACCTCCCCGACCCGGGCAGGATTGAACCCCTGTTCGGTCTGGTCTCCCTCCATTACCGATACCGATTCGACCCCCGGGGCCTCACACCCCGGGAAAAAGCGGATTTTGAAGCACGGGCGGAGCAATGGCTGGCATCCGACCCGGGCCCCGGGGTCGGATTTTCCGAAAAACCGGCTGCGCCTTTGGAGAATTGACGAATGTCTCTTTTTTTGGCATCCTCTAAAGCCGTTCCTGAATTGGGCGGAAACCGGACCGAATGACGAATTCATCGAACCCGTGCATTTCACCGAAAGGATAGGTCCATGGACCCACAGATGCAAAAAGGCGCCCCGATTTCCTTCCACAAGGCTGCCATTCAAGCCTGCCTGACGTCTTTGGACTCAGCCCCGGCCGCCGAGGATTCGGAATCGATCCTGGGCGATGTCTTCAGGCGGATTTCGGAACCGGTGATCCCCGATTCCCCGGATTTTTACGGGGTGGTCAATCACCGCCTGTTCCGGCATATCCTGAGCCATTACCGGGACGGAGCGGAAAATCTCTGTCTGTGGCGATTCATCAAAAACCTGACGCCGGACCAGATGGCCGAGCCGGAATCCGCCGACCCGGATCTGGAAATGTTCGATTTCCTGTTGCGGATCTATTTTCATTCCAGTCCTTTAGAAGATCTGACCTGCCTTTTCATTCCCATCAACGACCCCGGCCTGATCCGGAATTACATGAATTGGATCGAACGGTATTTCTATCATGCCGATTATCCCACCAGCCTTCTGTGGCTGTACGCCCTCGACAGTTCCCTGTCGAGCCTTTTTCCGGATGAGCTTCTCTATCTCGGCCGGTTTAAGACCGATCCGTACCTGAACCTGATCGTCCCCGACTTTGACCATGAAGACACCGTCCTGATCAAACGGTTCACCGGGGCCCCCGGCCATTTTCTCCAACTGGAAGGGAAAATCGCCAATGATGAATTCGATCAGATCTTCAAATTCTTGAAGCAGGAATACCGGGATCGATGTCTGAGCCGGTCGATCAAGCAAAACAAGGGCGAAGAACGAAGCGCCCGGGAAAAAGAATGGGAAAAATTCGAGGACGTGCTTCGATTCGGGGTGTCGGATCGAACGGAAAGCGGCGCCATCAGTTTTTCCGACATGCGGGCCAGCACCGAATTTCTCACCACCCACGGCAAGAGCTTCTATCTCAATAAAATTCAGCAGCCGTTTTTTGAAAACACCAAACTCATCAGTAAATACTACAACGGGCGAATCGATAAGTTCATGGGCGACAATGTCATGTGCGTATTCCTGAACCCCCGGGAATCGTCCGCTTCGGAAGACAAGGACCAGGCGGCCTTGAACAATTTTTTCGCCATCTTCGAACTGTGCCGAATATTGTTCGATCTGATTCATCAGGAAGGAATCCAAGACACCCGCCTGGGGCTGCGAAGCGGGGTCTCTTACGGCGACCAGATCCTGCGGTCCAATCTGGGCAATGAATTCGTAAGGGATTTCACGGTAACCGGGGAATCGGTCAATCTGGCCGCGAGGCTGGAACATATATCCATTCACGAACTCAAGCTTCACAACGAAATGTATTTTCAGAACGCGGTCGACCGGTTCCCCAAGATCAGCCGACTCATTTCCGTATCCGAGGATTACGGGAAATTGAATCCGGAGACCCGGTCGATTATCGATGATTTTACCTTATACCAGAATATCTATTCCAACCTGGAAAAACTGGAGCGAAGCCGGTTCGACATACGAATGAATCAGCTTTTTTATCACCGCATTCAGGATTATCTCGAAAAAAGCGGGGCTCGGTTTCTGAACCCGGATGAATCCAAGATTCACGGCTACGAAGCCTATGAAGTCGACGGCTTTCGGCTGCAATTCTTTTTTCTCTATTACAATCCCAAGGGATTCGCCAAATATGAAAAGATCTGGATTCTTCCCCTGGAACCGGAAATGCTGCGCCATTTGAAACTGAGTCCGCTTTCCCGGAGATAGGTCATGCTCAAGGATTACAACATCAAAGACAAACTGTTGTGGCCGGTGGGGCTTCTGCTGCTGGTGGTGGCCTGCTTCCTGCCCGGAATTTTCCTGATCCAAGAGAGCCGCCATCTGAGCCATTGGCTGGTGATTATCGGCGTGCTGTCGATCCTGACCCTGATTCTGGTCATCTATTCCCTCACCCGTCATATCGTCAAACCCCTTCAGAACCTGGTGGAGGTGAGCACCTCTCTGGCCGAGGGGGATTTCGAACGAAGGTTCGACATCAAGGCCGGGGATGAATTCGGCACTGCGGCCGATCACATCAACCGGGCCTTCGATATCGTCATCGATAAGATGTTCTGGTACGAGGGAATGCTGGATGCCATCCCCTTTCCCATCCTGGTCACCGATCTCAATCTGCGGTGGACCTTCATCAACCGGGCCGCCGAGTCGATGCTGGGGGTTCGGCGATCCGCCGTCTACGGAGAACACTGTGCCGGGCCCCATTCCGATGTCTGGGATACCGAATACAGCATTCAGCGCCTCAAAGGGGGCAACACCTCCTATACCTTTCACCACGCCCTGACCGACCGCCATTATCAGGTGGATACCGCCTGGCTGCACGATTCCAAGGGGAGCAAAACCGGCCATATTCAGATCGTTCAGGATATCAGCGAAGCCACCCGGCTTCGGCAGAAGGCCGAACACCGGAACTGGCTCCGCTCCGGAGAGGCGGAACTCGGGCATCTCATGCGGGGGGAAGCCAATATCCCCGAACTCTCGAAATCGATCATCACCTTCCTGTGCAAATACGTCAACGGGTTCGCAGGCGCTTTTTACGTGGCCCGGAACGGAAATCAGGTACTGGAACTTACCGCCGGCTATGCCCTGACCCGGAGGAAAGGAATCGCCGACCGGTTCGCCTTCGGTGAAGGCCTGGTCGGCCAGGCGGCCCTGGAAAAAGAGCCCATTCTGGTCACCCGGGCGCCGGCCGATTACATTCGAATCGATTCGGGGCTCGGGGCCGGAACCCCCCGCAATATCGCGGTGGTGCCCTTCCTGTTTGAAGACCAGATCAAGGGGGTGGTGGAAGTGGCCGCCTTTCACGATTTTTCATCCCGGGAAATGGAATTTTTGGAAACGGCGGTCAAGCACATCGGGGTGGCGGTCAACACCGCCCACTCCCGGTCTCAGATGAAAAAACTACTGGATCAGACCCGAAGCCAGGCTGAAAAGCTGCGGATTCAGCAGGAGGAGGTGCGGCAGACCAATGAAGAGCTGGAGGCCCAGACCCGGGCCCTTCGAGCCTCGGAATCCAACCTTCAGGCCCAGCAGGAAGAGCTTCGGGTCACCAACGAGGAACTGGAGGAGCGGACCAAGGCCCTGGAGAAACAGCGGGACGATATCCGCCGAAAAAATCTGGCCCTCAAGGAGGCCCATGAGGAGAACGAACGCAAGGCCCGGGACCTGGAGATCGCCAGCCGATACAAATCCGAATTCATGGCCAATATCTCCCACGAGCTTCGCACCCCCCTCAACAGCATTCTGATCCTTTCCCAGCTGCTCTTCCAGAACAAGGAAGACAATCTTTCCGACAAGCAGATGGAATTCGCCCAGACCATCCATTCTTCCGGGTCGGATCTGCTGTCGCTCATCAATGAAATCCTGGATCTTTCCAAGGTCGAAGCCGGAAAACTGGAAATCATGGTCGAGGAGATGAGCCTGGCGGAGCTTACCGAGGATATGCGGCGAACCTTTGAGCCCATGGCCCGGCAGCGGAACCTGAGTTTCGACATCGAGACGAGCGAAAAGGCGCCCGAATATCTTCAGACCGACGGCAAACGGGTCTGGCAGGTGATGAAAAACCTCCTTTCCAATGCCTTTAAATTCACCGAAACCGGGGGCGTCCGGGTGGATATTCGACGGGCGACACCGAATACCCGATTCATGAATCCGGATCTCGAACCGGACCGGACGGTAGCCCTGGCGGTTTCGGACACCGGAATCGGTATTCCGCCGGACAAGCAGGGATTGATTTTCAACGCCTTTCAACAGGCCGACGGCACCACCAGCCGAAAATACGGCGGCACCGGGCTGGGATTGTCCATATCCAAAGAATTCGCCCGATTTCTCGGGGGG
>JAABSQ010000654.1 GCA_011390315.1 Desulfobacteraceae bacterium | reverse complement strand
TGGAGAGCACCCCCGGAAAAGGGAGTACCTTTACCTTTTATCTGCCGGAAGATCCGACCCGGGCTTTGGAAAACCAAAAGGCGGATAAGCCGCCCCCCGGACCCGTCGATATTCCGGTAAAATCCCTGCCCGGGGCCGACCCGCCAAAAGAATCGAGTCCGGAAGAACCGGCCTTTATCAAGGACGATCGCCGAACCCTTCGCCAGGATGATAAAGTTCTTCTCATCATCGAGGATGATCCCAATTTCTGCCGGATTCTTCTGGACCTGGGACGGGAACGGGGCTTCAAGGTGCTGATCGCCGAAGACGGCGAAACCGGGCTTCACTTCGCCGATTTCTTCTCCCCGGACGCCGTTATTCTGGACATCGGCCTGCCGGGCATCGACGGATGGAGTGTTATGGCCCGCCTCAAGGAAAATCCCAAGACCCGGCCCATTCCGGTCCACTTTGTGTCGGTTTCGGATCGTCCCCTGGACGCCCTGCGAATGGGTGCGGTCGGGTTTTTGACCAAACCGGTGAGCATGGAAATGATGGAAGAGGCCTTCACCCGCATCGAACAGGTGATTTCCCGCCCGGTCAAGCGGCTTCTGGTGGTGGAAGACGACGAGGCCCAGAAACGATCCATTATGGAAATGATCGGAAACGGGGATGTGGAAACGCTGGCCGCGGCCACCGGCACGGAAGCCTTTGCCCTGCTTCAGCAGGAGACCTTCGACTGTGTGATTCTGGATCTGGGTCTCGGGGATATGTCGGGGTTTGAACTTCTTTCCAGAATAAGAAAGGACGAGCGCATCTCCCGAATTCCCATCATTATCTATACCGGCCGGGACCTTTCCAGAGAAGAGGAGGCGGAACTGAGAAAATTCGCCGACAGCATCATCATCAAGGGGGCTCGATCACCGGAGCGGCTGCTGGATGAAACCACCCTTTTTCTACACCGAGTGGAAACCCGAATAGACGACCCGAGATCGGGAACCCCCTTAACGCCTTCGCCCCCCAACGATGTTCTGAAAGAAAAAACGATCATGATCGTGGACGACGACATGCGAAACGTCTTTGCCGTCGGAAGCGTGCTGGAGGAGAAAGGGGCCCGGCTGCTGGAAGCCCGGGACGGCCTGGAATGCCTTCAAATGCTGGAATCCCATCCCGAGACCGACCTGGTGATCATGGACATCATGATGCCGGAGATGGACGGATACGAAGCCATGGGGCGGATTCGGGAACAGAAGCAATTTGCAAGGCTCCCCATCATCGCCCTCACCGCCAAAGCCATGAAGGGAGACAAGCAAAAGTGCATTCAAGCCGGGGCCAATGATTACCTGGCCAAGCCGGTAGACGTGGACAAGCTGATTTCCATTCTTCGGGTGTGGCTCTATTGAGAATGGAGGCGGTACCATGGAGACGGACATTCAGGAGAGCCGGGATATTGAAATAGACCTGCTGCTGGAGGCGGTCTTTCGCAAATACGGCCACGATTTCCGGGACTACATCCGGGTCCATGTAAAACGGCGGATCGACCACCGCATGCGGGTATCGGGGTGCAATCATATTTCGGAGATGCAGCACCGGATCCTTTACGACCGGCGGTTCTTTGAAACCTTTCTTCAGGATTTCTCCATCAATGTCACGGAACTGTTTCGGGACCCTTCATTCTATCTGGCGGTGAGACGGGAAGTGGCGCCGGTGCTGAAAACCCATCCGCACATCAAGATCTGGCATGCCGGGTGCGCCACCGGTGAGGAGGTCTACTCCATGGCCATCCTGTTGAGAGAGGAGGGGCTGAGCCAAAAAGCCAGAATCTATGCCACCGACTACCACCCGGCGGTGGTTCAACAGGCCAGAGCGGGGATCTACCCGATCGATATGATGAAAGAATATACCGGCAATTATCAGAAATCCGGAGGCCGCCGTTCTTTTGCGGATTATTACCGGGCCGATTACGATTCGGTGATCTTCGACCGCAGCCTGAGAGACGGGGTGATCTTCGCCGATCATAATCTGGTGACCGACGGCGTGTTCGGCGATATGCACATGATCGTCTGCCGGAATGTGCTGATCTATTTCAACCGGAATTTACAGCATCGGGTGATTCGGCTTTTTATAGACAGCCTGCTTCCCGGAGGCTTTCTATGCCTGGGCAAAAAAGAGAGTCTGCGGTTTACCGGTTGCGATCACCTGTTTGAAACGGTGTCGGATTCGGAAAAAATATTCAAAAAGCGGCTTTTCGACTCGGGCGACCGCATACGGAGAGATCAATGAAATATGAAGCGGTGGTCATCGGCGGGTCGGCCGGCGGTCTGGATGCCCTGGAAATCATTCTGACGGCTTTGCCCGCCGACTTTCCGGGCGCCGTGGCGACGGTGATCCATATCAGCCCGGACTCGGACAATTACATGATCGGGTATCTGGACCGCCGCTGCCGGGTCACGGTCAAAGAGGCCGAAGACAAGGAAATGATTCAACCCGGACGGGTCTATATGGCCCCGCCCAACTATCATCTGCTGATCAATTCCGACCGAAGCCTGATGCTGTCGGCCGAACCCAGGGTCAATTACTCCCGGCCGGCCGTCGATCCGCTGTTTGAGACCGCCGCAGATGCCGTCGGTCCCCGGCTGATCGGCGTGCTTCTCAGCGGGGCCAACCAGGACGGCAGCCGGGGATTACGGCGGATTCAGGAAAACGGCGGTCTGACCATCGTACAGAGCCCGGAAACCACCCGGGCCCCGCAGATGGTTCAGGCAGCCCGGGCCGCCTGCTCCGTGGACCATGTACTGTCGCCGGAAGCCATCGGAACCCTGATCAATCGATTATTCGGATAAACATCATGCATGAAAAAACCGACATCCTCATCGTAGACGATCGACCGGAAAACCTTCTGGCGCTGGAAAACCTTCTGGAAGACCCCGGGCTCAATATCGTGAAGGCCGGATCGGGCAATGAAGCCTTGAGCCTCACCTTCGATTACGATTTCGCCCTGGTGCTGCTGGATGTCCAGATGCCGGTGATGGACGGGTTTGAAACCGCCGAACTCCTGAGATCCCGACAGAAGACCCGGCATATCCCGATCATTTTCGTCACCGCCATCAGCAAGGAGGAGCGGCATGTCTTTCGGGGCTATGAAACCGGGGCCGTGGATTACCTTTTCAAGCCCATCGATCCCCGGGTACTGACCAGCAAGGTCCGGATTTTCGTGGAGCTGCATGAGCGAAAACTGGCCATGGACCGAACCGCCCGGCGGCTGGAGGAAACGGTCGACCGGCTTCGGGATTCGGAGGAGAGCCTGCGCCGGTCCGAGGAGAAATACCGGCTTCTGGTGGAAAACGCCAATGATGCGGTGGTGATTCTTCAGGATGACCGCCTTCGGTTTCACAACCGAAAGGCCGAGGACATTACCGGGTATACCGGAGACGAACTGGCCCGAAAACCCTTTTTCGACCTGGTCCATTCAGACGATCGGGAGATGGTCCGGGAAAATCACCGCCGGGCCATGATCGGGGAGACGACCGCAAAGACCTATTCCTTTCGGATTCTGGACCGGAAAGGAAATATCGTCTGGGGCGAAGTCAACGCGGTGCCCATTCGATGGGAGAAACGCCCGGCGGTGCTCTGCTTTGTCCGCGACATTTCACAGCAGCGGAAACTGGAAGCCCACCTGCAACAGGCCCAGAAGATGGAGGCCATCGGCACCCTGGCCGGCGGCATCGCCCATGACTTCAACAACATCCTCGGGGTGATCATCGGCTACAGCGAAATGGCGGTCCAGGACATCGAGGATACCGAACTGGTGGCGCACAACCTGGACCAGGTGCTGAAGGCGAGCCACCGGGCCAAGGAACTGGTGCAGCAGATCCTGACCTTCAGCCACAAGAACGACCTGGAGCACAAACCGGTGATCATCAACCCCATCGTCAAGGAAAGCCTCAAGATGCTGAGGGCCTCCCTGCCCAAGACGATCGAGATTCGGGAACGAATCTCCTCGGAGATGCTGATTCTGATGTCCAATCCGACCCAGATCCACCAGATCCTGATGAATCTATGCACCAACGCGGCCCACGCCATGGACGACATCGGCGGGATCATGGAGGTGACCCTTCAACCCTGGGAACTCGGGGTGGAGGAGGAAGCCCCGGACCATGACCTTCCCCCCGGGGCTTATCTCAAGTTGACCGTGCGGGATACCGGCCACGGTATGGCGCCGGAGGTGATCCAAAAGATTTTCGACCCCTATTTCACCACCAAACCGGTGGGAAAAGGCACCGGCATGGGTCTGGCGGTGGTCCACGGCATCGTGCAGAGCCACAAGGGTTCGATTGCGGTCTCCAGCAGCCCCGCCGAAGGAACCCTTTTCGACATCGTCTTTCCCCGTTTGTTGAGCCGGCGGGTGCGGGACGAGGACTCCCCGGAGCTTCCGACCCCCTTGGCCGACAAGCGGATTCTGCTGGTGGATGACGAACGGCTTCTGGCGGAGCTGGGCAAACAGATGCTGGAGCGGCTCGGGTATGTGGTGGATGCCCGAACCGATCCGGTTCAGGCCCTGGAAGATTTCCGGGGAAACGCCGGGGAATACGATCTGGTCATTACCGATATGACCATGCCGGGAATGACCGGAGACGTCTTATCCCGGGAGGTGATCCGCATCCGGTCCGACATTCCGATCATCCTCTGCACCGGTTACAATGAACGGATCAATCCGGAACGGGCCAAGGAGATCGGGATCAAGGCATTGCTGATGAAGCCCCTGGCGGTGAATCAGCTCGCCCGGGCCATTCATGACGTCCTGACCGGTTCTTCGAACTGATCCGCTTTTTTCCGGCTTGGCGCCGACGGCCGATCGGCCCCCGCTTTCCCTTATCCTCCCTTTCCGGCGCGATGTTGACACCCTCTGTTCCGGGACTTATTTTGATTCAAGACAGAGAAAAGGAGCTTTCATGATCGACCGTTTTTTGGAGGTGTACCGGGGGGATCTATGGACCTGGGGATTGATTTTTATGAGTGCGATTCTGTTTTCCGGGTGCGGCATGGAACCCCGAATGCGGCGAATGGACCATCCGGCCCCCGCCCCCGAGATCACCTCGAAGGATTACCGCATATTCGACCGGCAGGGAAACCCGGCCGCCTTTCAGGACATCATGGAGGCGGCCGCTGAAGTCGATGCCGTCTTCATCGGAGAAGCCCACGGGGACCCGGCCGCCCACCACCTGGAGAAAAAAATCCTGACCGCCTTGTACGCCCGATATGGTTCCGCGCCGGAGAAGGGTATTTCGGAAAATCGCCCGAAGCGTCCACCGAAGCGTCCAATCGTTCTCTCCCTCGAGATGTTTGAACGGGATGTGCAGGTCATCCTTGACGAATACCTTCAGGATCTGATCACGGAGCGCCATTTTCTGGCCGGGACTCGGCCGTGGCCCCGTTACCGGCGAAATTACCGGCCCCTGGTGGAGTTCGCCAAAGAAAAGAAAATTCCGGTAATCGCGGCCAACGCTCCCCGCCGCTACGTCAATCGGGTCTCCCGGCTGGGTCCCGAATCCCTGACTGGACTGTCGAAGCCCGCGCAATCCTGGCTGCCCCCCCTGCCCTACCCGCCGGCATCCCCGGAATACCGCCGTAAATTTCTGGAATTCTGGGGCGAAACCATGGGAATCGATCCGGAAAACAAGTCCCGGGCGTCCACCGAATCCGACACCCAGTCGAAGGAAGCGAAAAAATCCGCCGAACCTCGGGAAACGGAACCCTCCCACCCGGGCATGGCGGACGCCCCGCCGAATTTTGAAAATCTTTTGAGCGCCCAATCGCTCTGGGATGCCGCCATGGGCCGCGCGGTGGCCGAAACCCTGAACGAATATCCCGGAGCCCTGGCGGTCCACATCAACGGCAAGTTCCACAGCGCCGAAAATCTGGGCGCTCCGGAAAAACTGAGCTATTACCGCCCCGGAACCGACATTCTCACCGTGACCATCATTCCCGCGGAAAGCTATCCGGAATTCGATGACCGGTACCTTGAATACGGAGATTTCGTCATCCTTACCGATCCCGATTTAAACGACTCACCCGGCTGAATCGGCGCACACCTATTCCAGTTTCAAGGAAACTCGCATCACTCCCGAATCATCGCGGACCGGTTCGTTGCTCGGAATCGTGGCAGACGGCCAGACGATCGGAAGGATGCCGGTCCGATGCGACCACACGAATTCGGGCGTCCAGCACCATCACTCCCTGATGATCCGCCAGAAGCGGATTGATCTTGAGCTCGGCGATCTCGGCCATGTCGCAGACCAGCTGAGAGACCTTGATCAGGGTCAGGGCCACGCCGTCGATATCTGCCGGGGGATCGCCCCTGTATCCTTCCAGGAGACGGAATACCCGGGTCTGCGCCATCACCTCCCGGGCCAGGTGCATGTTGAGGGGCGGCAGGGTCAGGGCCTTGTCCTCTATCACCTCGATGGCGGTGCCGCCGTGGCCGAAGAGGATCACCGGCCCGAATTCGGGATCATCGGCCATTCCGACAAACAGCTCATGGGCGTTTTTTCGGCGCATCATGGGCTGCACCGTAAACCCCTTGATCCGGGCGGCGGGCAGGATCTTGAGCAGCCGCTCCACCATGGTCGATGCGGTCTCCCGCACCAGGGCCGGGGATTCCAGATCCAGGCAGACTCCGCCCACCTCGGTCTTGTGAATCACATCCGGCGAGAGAATCTTCAGGGCCACCGTCTGCCCGAGCTTTGCGGCGATCGCTTCGGCTTCCTTGGGGGATGCCGCCACATGGGTTTCGGCCACCGGTATTTTATAGGCCGAAAGCACCGCCTTGGCGTCGGCCTCCAACAGCCAGTGTTTGCCCTCCTTCAGAGATCTTAAAATCACCGCCCGGGCCGCCGCCGTATCCGGCGTGAACCGCTCCGGAACAGTGGGCGGCGTCTCCGCCAGCATTTCCCGGTTGTGCTGATACCGAACGATCTGCATAAAGGCCCGGACCGCATCGTCCGGGGTGTCATGGGTGGGAATCCTGTGATCGGCGAAAAACTGCCGGGCCCCGACCGCCGACTGCTCCCCGAGCCAGCAGGTGAGCAGAGTCGGCTTTCGGGAATCCCCCCGGCTTTCGGCCTGATAGGTGTCGATCACCGCCCGGGCCACATCCATCCCGGGCGCCAGGGCGTTCGGACAGCGAAGCACCAGTACCGCGTCCACCCCCTTGTCGTCCAGAAGACATTCCAGGGCCTCGGCGTACCGCCGTTCATCTCCGTTGTCGGTGATATCCACCGGATTGCCGGGTTCGCCACCGGACGGAAGCAGCGCTTCAAGGCGTTTCAGGGTCTCGGGCGAGAGCGCCGCCAACCGCCCCTTTTTTTGGCACAGGGTGTCGGCCGCCAGCATTCCGATGCCGCCGCCGTTGGTCAGAATCGCCAGCCGATCTCCCGGCACCGACCGGGTCAGCGACAGGGTGTCCACCGCATCGAACAGCGCCTGCATGTCGCTGACCCGAAGCATTCCGGCCCGGCGGAAGGCGGCGTCATAAACCGGATCACGTCCCATTCTGGCGGACCAGTGAACGGCGCCGCATTTCCGGTGGTCATTGCACCGGCCGGCCTTGACCACGATCACCGGTTTCATTCGGGCTGCAGCCCGGGCCGCCGACATGAACTTGCGGCCCTGAGTGATCCGTTCGATATACAGAAGAATGGCGCGGGTATGGGAATCATTGGCCAGATAATCGAGGGTGTCCCCGAAATCGACATCGGCCATATCCCCCAGGGAGATCAGATGGGAAAACCCGATGCGCCGATGATTGGCCCAGTCCAGCACCGAGGTGAGCACCGACCCGGACTGAGTCACAAAGGCGAGCCGGCCAGGCAGTGGCTGAACATGGCCGAAACCGGCATTGAGAAAGGAACCGGGCACCATCACCCCGAGGCAGTTGGGACCGATGATCCGCAGGGTATGCGGTCGGGCTGCGGCCAGCATCTCTTGAATGACGGCGGAATCATACCCCGCCTCGTCCCCGGCCGAAATCACCACCGCGGCCCGGGCGCCCATTTCTCCCAATCGGGCGATTAAATTCGCAACCCGGTCCGGGGGTGCGGAAATCACCGCCAGGTCCGGCCCTTTGGGTAAGGCGGACAGCTCGGGGAATACCGGTACGTTCCTGATGGCATCACCGGTGTCGCCGACCAGAAAGATTTCGCTTTCAAAACCGGCGTCCAGGAGATTCCGTCCGATGATTCCCCCCAGGGAGACCGGGTCCGGATCGGCCCCGATCAGGGCCACCGAAGCGGGCTTGAACATATAGTCGAGGTTGCGGATGGTCATTTCTGTCACTCCCTTTCTTTGTAAAAACGCGAGAGCTATCGATCCGTTCCGGTGGGCTCGACTTTCAGAACACCGGGTCCCCTTCTCGGGGAAGTCCGGTCTCTTCGGCCTCGAGCAGCCGCCGGATTTTGCAAGAATGCATCGGTTCTCCATGAGGGATAATGGCAATCCATGTGCCGAAAAACGGACCCTGAAGCTTACAAACAGGTAACCCAAATGATAGAAAATTTCAATTGATTTCTAATTTTACCTTTTTGGGTGAAACCGACCTGTCGAATTTTTTCCAGCCTGTAAAGCCCGGAAATAATCGGTGAATATTGCCTTCGGGAACAAATGGTGGTAGTGAAGAAAGAGTACCGTAAATGCCAAGGAATAGGAAATCCGAATGCTCACACCTCATGGACAGCGGATGGATCGCATCGCCTTTGTCTTCGGCCATTGCGGCATCCTCCCGGATGCGGACAACCGCCTGTATGCGATCGCAGCGATGATTCTGGAACCGAACGGAAACACCCGGTCATTCGATTCTCTGATTCGATATTCCCGGCTCACCGCCCGGGAGCATTATGCCTCGGGGGTATCCGCCAAGCAGCTGACCGATGCCCCGCCGCCCTCGAAGGTTCGGGGCCGGCTGCGCGAATTTCTGGAAAAGGCCGACGTGGTCATGATCCTGGACGACCCGGACGGTTTCGAGGATACGGCGGAGTTCTGCGGAGATTTCCCGATCATCGACCTCGGGTTCGCGGCCGAGTTTTTTCTCCCCTTCCTGAGATCCTGCACCCTCAAGAGCCTATGGGAATTCATTCACGAAAAAGAGCGAAACAAGGTCAGCTTCAGCGGACCGGAGGCGGCCGAGCTTGCCCTGGACCTGGTCCGGCACATCTGCGGGGCCCGGCTCAATGACGCGGTCGACCCTCATGCCCCGGCCGTCCGCCATTTTCTTCGAAAGAGCGGCACCCTTTTCGGGGGGGTGTTCGTGCATCTCGCCCGAGGGTATCGAAACTATTTCGGCGGGCTTTTCGATGCCTGCCGGGAGGAGGATACCGATCACTGGGGCCGGTTTCTGGAACGGGCGGGCCAGAGCTCCCGGCAAAAAAACGGGGGCGGACCGGTTCGACCGATTCCACCGGAAACCATCGACACCCTGTTTGAAGGATTAGCCGAGGCGGATTCGGATTTCAAACTGCGGCCGGAACAGATTCAGTATGCCCGGCATGTGGCCGAGGCCCTCAACACCGGGGCGGTATTGACCATCGAGGCGGGCACCGGCACCGGAAAGACCCAGGGATACCTCATCCCGGTACTGGAATTTCTTCGAAAAAACCCCGAATCCCGGGCCGTGATCTCCACCTACACCAAAAGCCTTCAGGAACAGATCTTTCAGCGGGAGATGGTCTTTACCCGGTCGGCCCTGCCCCACTACCGGGACATTTCAGTGGCCCTGCTGAAGGGAAAGTCGAGCTATATCTGCGCGGAAAAGCTGGACAGCCTGTATGACGACACCTTCACCGGTTCCGAACTTCTGGCCTGGCTCTACGGCCTCATCGTGGCCTTTCATTTTCGAACCGCCGACGTCGATTCGGTGGGGGAAAAGGTCAAAAAATACCTCAACGCCAGCGGGTTTCTGAATCGAATGCTGGGGGAGGTATCGGCCCGGTCGGGATGCCCGCCCAAGCACACCCGATGCCCGGCCCAGGTGGTGACCGCCGAGGCCCGGGCCGCTGCTCTGGTCATCACCAACCACCACAAACTGGCCCTTCTGGATATGGACCCGGTCCTGGGCGGGCTGTTCACCAACTATGTCATCGACGAAGCCAACCACTTTGAAACCGCGGTGCGAAACGCCTTTCGGGTGGAGGTCCGGTCCCGGGAGATTCGGGATGTCCTGGACTACCTCATGAAAACCGCGGCCCAGGTTCTGCCCCGGGCCGCCGGAGATTACGAAAAGGCGCTGATGCGGGGGATGGAAATGATCCGCCTGCTTCGAGACGGGATCAAGGAATTCCACGAAATCCTCTCTGAAATCACGCCCCGCCGGTCCAGGGGCGGCGTCGAATCGATTCAGTACGACCATCCCCGGATCGAGGACGGTTCCCTTCCCTATCAGCTGGGTCTTCTGGAAGAAGGGATTCGACAGGTGATCGAATCTTTCACCCGAATCAATCAAGAAAGCGCCCGCCGGCTGCTCAAAATCCAGGGCCGCACCGCCAAGCGCATCGACTTGAGCATGGCCCAGCTTACCGAAAACGCCGATGCGCTTCGGATCATTTCAGACAGCCTGGCCCTTACCAACAACATCACCATCTACCAGGTGTTTCGCCGAAACTGGTCGGTGGGGGCCCAGTCGGTGCAGGTGGGGGACCTGATCCGCCGTCAGGTCTATGAACGGAAACATGCGGTCATCTATACCGCCGCCACCCTGTGCCATCACAACCGGTTCGACCGGTTTCAGGACATCACCGGCATGTCGGCCCCGCTCACCATCGAAAACGCAATCGCCCCCAAACAATTCCGGTTCGCCCGAATTCCCTCCCCCTATGCCGCCAATGCCATGGAGATCGTGATTCCGCCGGGAACGGTGAGCGGCAAGTGGGCCAACAAAAAGGCCTGGATCGATTCGGTGGCCGAGGCTTTGCCGAGGCTGATCACCGAAAACAACGGCCGAACCCTGGTGCTTTTTTCATCCTATGAGGATCTCAACGTGATCGCCGACCGGGTTCGGGAGGCGATCAACTCCACCCGGTATCCGCTTCTGATTCAGCGGCCGGGCCAGCCCACCGTCAATCTCTGCGACGAATTCCGGGCGGTCAAAGAGAGCGTCCTCTTCGGGGTGGACACCTTCTGGTACGGGGTCGATTTCAAGGGAGACACCCTGACCCAGGTGATCATTACCCGTATCCCCTATCCGCCGCCCTCGGACCCGCTTCAGACGGCGCGAAAAAAGGTTCTCCCTGAACAAGACTTCTGGAACCGGTACCGGTACGACACCGACATCAAAATGAAGCAGGGCATCGGACGCCTGATTCGGTGCGACACCGACCGGGGCCGGGTGGTGATTCTCGATTCCCGATATCGTCCGGATTAAAGCGGTCTCTGAATTCTGTGTTTTGCCGGGTCGAATTCCGGACCTTGCTAGTCCTTGGCTCGGTGGACGCACCGAAAGGCGAACAGAAAACAGAGGCACCCGATGGTGAAGAGAATGAGATAGGAGATCCACCCCGGGGTCTGCCCGAAGGCGGCGGCCCGGATTGCCTTGGCCGCATGGGTCAGGGGAAGAAAATAGAGGACATGCTGGGCCCATTCCGGAAGCCGCTCCACCGGAAAAAAGGTGCCTCCGAGAAAGGCCATGGGGGTGATGACGAAGCTGTTGATCATGGCCTGATCGGCGTGGGATTTGACCAGCATGGCCAAGGCCACCGCCAGAGAGGCGAACAGAAAGCTGTTGAGGAGCACCGCCAGCCAGAACAGCGGCGAATAGGTCAGCACCACCCCGAAGGCCAGGCCCAGCAGTAAAATGACGCCGACCGCCAGCAAGGCTCTGGTCATTCCGGCCAGCACCTCTCCGGTGACATAGGCCATGTCGCTCACCGGGGCCGACTGAAACTCCTCGAAGATGTGCCAATAGAACCGGGCGATGTTGATTTCGCTGGCGATCCCGAAGGCCTGGGTCATGCTGGACATGGCCACCAGCCCGGGAATCAGAAACTCGGTATAGGTAAACCCCTCCACCCGCACCTGGTCCCCCATGGCATAGCCGAAGGCGATCAGATACAGCAGCGGCGACACCGACATGGAGGCCAGCATCCGCTTGAGACGGCGGCGAAGAATCAGCAGCTCCCGGTAATAGACCGCGTTCCAACCCTGAATCACTGCTTCACCTTCTTTCCGGTGAGGGCCAGAAAGGCATCCTCCAGGTTGACCCGGCGCATGGTGAACTCCTCCTCCTGACGGGTGATATAGTCCCGGGCCGCCTCCCGGGAATCGAAATAGGCGGTCTGCATTTCGCCGCCCACCACCCGGTCCACGGCCCAGGACCCGAGCCGGTCCATCAGATTCCGGGGCGAATCCAGCGCCACCACGGCGCCCTCGTCGAGCAGGGCCACCCGGTCGGCCAGAAACTCCGCCTCTTCGATATAATGGGTGGTGAGAAAGATGGTGGTTTTTCCCTTCTGAATCTCCTTGATCAGGGCCCAGATTCGGCGGCGGATATTGGCGTCCAGCCCCACCGTGGGCTCATCCAGAAAAAGGACCTTGGGATCATGGACCAGGGCCCGGGCGATCATCACCCGCCGCTTCATGCCGCCGGAGAGCTGCTTGGCCGGGGTGGCGAT
>JAABSQ010000653.1 GCA_011390315.1 Desulfobacteraceae bacterium | reverse complement strand
GGGGATCTGAGTTGCGGTAAAGGCCACCACCCGGTACCGGGACTTGCCTTTGAAATAGACATTGAAGTTGTGGAAATCCCGGCCGGCGGCCCCCATGATAATGACATTTTCGATCATTCCCCCTCCTTTACTCTGACCATCCGCTATCCATCAGTGTGATCTTTCAGTGTGATCTTTCCCATGCGCTGGTTGCACCCTCAATCTTTACAATTGTCGTCACTCCTCTTATTATAAGCCATCATTTCATTTTTAGCATCATGAAATCACGAATGCGGGGGTTTACCTGATGAAAATGATCGGCAGATATGCGGTACGCGGCCAGCTCGGAAGGGGCGGAATGAGCCGCGTCTATAAGGTGGAAATGCCCGTCACCGGTAAAATCGCGGCCCTCAAGCGGTTGGAGCCCAACCCGCTTCTGGTGGACCTGATGGGAATGGAGGCGGTGCGGAAGCTGTTTGTCGCCGAGGCGGTGATCGTGGCCAACCTGAGACATCCCCATGTGACCGATATCTGGGATTTCGACGAGGAAGAGGACAAACCCTTTTACCTCATGGATTATTACTGCAATAACCTGGGCGTCATGATCGGGGAAACCTACGAGACCGAAAAGCCCTCCCGGATCATCAAAACCGATCGGGCCATCCATTACATCCGTCAAATCCTCATGGGGCTGGACCGGCTGCACCATGCCGCCATCATCCATCGGGATATCAAGCCCTTCAACATCCTGATCACCGACCATGATGCGGTCAAGATCTGCGATTTCGGGCTTTCCAAGCTTCGAGGGGAAGTCTTCCGGGGGCCGCCCCAGCTCAAGGTGGGTACCCCGTGGTATGCCGCGCCCGAACAGGAGGAAAACCCGGATACGGTGGATTACAGCGCGGACCTGTTTTCCGTGGGGATCATGTTGTATCGCATGCTGACCGGCATCCTGCCCATGGAAAATCCGAAACCCGCCAGCCGCTTCAACCCCGACCTGGATGAAGGATGGGACGCATTTCTGTTCAAGGCCATGGCGCCCCGGCCCGAAGATCGGTTCCGGCGGGCCAAGTCCATGCTCGCCGCTCTGGATGAAATCTTCTCCGCCTGGAAGGCCGAAAAAGAGCGAATCTGCAGTCTCCCGCCCGAAGAATCCGCAGGTTCTTCATCGCCGGAGTCCTTGAACCCGAATCGCAGAAAACAGCCGATCAAGGTGAGACCGCAGGTGGCCCGGGAACGGTTCTCACTGGATGAACTATGGCGACCCCGGAGTTATGTAAAAAATCAATTTGAAGCAGGCGGAGACGGGATCATTTTCGACCGAACCACCGGCCTGGCCTGGGAACAAGCGGGTTCGGAGTTCCCGCTGACCTGGCATGAAGCCAACGCCTACATAGACGAACTCAACCGGAACCGCCACCGCGGGCATACCGGCTGGCGTCTGCCGACGGTGGATGAACTCACCTCCCTGCTCACGAAAACGCCCCACGGCCGTTCGCTGTGCATTGAACCGGTTTTCGATACTACCCGGAAACAGCTCTGGAGCAGCGACCGCAGGTCCCACATCGCGGCCTGGTATGTCAGCATCGATTTGGGGTTCGTGGCCTGGCAGGATTTTTCCGGCTATTATTACGTCCGCGGGGTTCGTGGATAATCGGGTCGGCTGCAGCACACACGGAATCGGGCGGTTCAATCGAATGGATCGAAGATCGATACGGACATCGTACACCAGAATCTCCACGCCCCCGCCCGTCTTTCAGTTCCACATCGGCCAGGAATCGCTTATACCGGCGGATCAGGATACCGGGAATCAGCGGCGGCAAACGGTATTCCGGTCGAACCTTCTCTTCGGGCGCCGGTTCAATCGACATTGCGAACGGTCCCGCCCCACCGGCGAAGGTTTTCGGAGATGAAGGCCACAACCGCCCGATGGGTATCCGCGCTCTTTGCGGATACCCGCATGGCGGGACCGAATCGGACATGGATGGTCTTTTGAGGATCGATGGGTCCGAAATCTCTGAGGCGCCGCCCCTGACCCTGAAAATCGGTTTTCAAGGCGACGGGAATCACCGGGACCCGGTTTTTCTGGGCCAGTTTGACCCCCAGACTGTTGAACAATGCGCCGTCGAAAACCGGGTTGCGGGTGGCCTGGGGAAACACGATGACGGAACGGCCCCGGCTCAGATGCCGAGCGCCCTGCACCAGTACGGTTTTAAGGTCCTCCCGAGGGTTCTTCCGCAACACGGGAATGGGGTCCACCGCCCGCATAACGGCTCCGAAAAGCGGATACCGCAACAGGGAATCCTTGACCACGAAGGTGACGTCTTTAAAGGCGAGAGTGATCCCCGGCAGAAAAAAGGCATCGATCATGCTCATGTGGTTGGCGATCAGAACCAGGGGGCCCCGGTGCTCAGCCAGATGCTCCAGCCCGGAAATATCCAGGCGCCCGCCCAGATTTTCCACCAAATTCATGACCGCCACCGACCGGTCCGACCACCGGTAGACGTCGAGGTCTCCCCGCTTCGCGATAATGTTGCCGTCGAAGATGATTTTGATCAGGGCCGGATAATAGACTGCGGTGACCGCGCCGGGAAGCCCGGACGGCGAAAACCGTTTTCGGACCGAAGTCCGGTACTCATACCGCGTTCTTAAACCGTGCCAGAAGTCTTTCCGATCCATGATTTGGTCCCCGGGCAAAAAAACAAGGCTTTGTGGCCTAGTCCAGCAAGGTCATCTGTTTGTGCCCTTTTTCCGAATCGGGTTTGGGGGGACTCGGTTTTTTCTTTTTCCCGGCCGGTTTTTTGGTAGCGGGCTCCGGCGTATCCGTCTCCGTGCGCTGTTCCTCCGCCCCATACCGTACCTCGAAGGTATCGTCCCGAACCTGTTCCGCCGAGAGCAGCGGGTGGAAAACAAGATCTTTTTCCTGTTTGGTGATCACGGGAAATCCGTAATGGAGATTGGTATGCTTCAACGGTTTTTCAGCCGCAATCCGTTCCTCGACGAATTCACGATGCCTTTCGAGTCGGGCCCGAATGTGTTCATTGGAAAAGTCTACGATGGTATCCACTTTCGACTGAATGGATTCCCGCAAATTCTCATCGATCTCATATCCGATGGAATTGCGCTGGGCCGACATGGCCGCAAAGGTGGTTGTCCCGAGTCCGGCAAAAGGGTCCAGCACCGTGTCTCCCCGAACCGAAAACATATGAATCAGCCGGAAAGGCAAGATAAAGGGAAAGGCGCCGCTGCGGTTTCGGGTGTTTTTATCGAACAGCTTCTGGGTGGCGCCTTTTAAGTCCATCCATACATCCGAAAACCAGTTGTTTCGCTCCTCCCAGAAATAGGCGCTTTCCCTCCGGTTCGGTTTTTCGGAGGCCTTGAATTCTCTTTTGCCGCCTTTACGGAATATCAGAATGTACTCATGCTCCAAGGTCACATAGGCCCCGGGGGGATACATTCCGGAGCCCATGAACTTATTGGGGGCGTTGGTCTGTTTGCGCCATAAAATGACCGGCATGACGGTGAATCCCTGCTTCAGAAAAAAAGAAATAATCCGGGAATGATTTGAATACAAGGCAAAATTGTCTCGAATGGTCCGGGTGGCGTCACCGATGTTGACGCACACGATGCTGGACGGCTTCAACACCCGGTCCACCTCCGCCCAGACCGAATCGAGCTGCCGGTGCATCAACTCGAAAGCGGCCGGACCGTCGTTGGCATTCAACGCTTTTCCAATGGTCTTATCCTGAAGTGAAAAAACCTCATCCCACATTTCAATCATCGGGTAGGGGGGAGAGGTCACCACCAGATCAACCGATTTGGAAGAAACCTCTGACATGTCCTTGGAATTTTTAAAATAAAATTGATGGGTTGTTTTCATACGCCTCTTTTCATAGGTGTAAATGGTGAACAGACAAAACCGGTCGACCGATCAGGACGGAATCAGCAGGGAAACCATATAATAGATCAGCGGAACAAGGATGGCGGGCAGCATATTGCCCACCTTGATACGCTTGAATTCCAGAATATTGAACCCGATGGCCATGATCAGCAGCCCCCCCACCGCGGACATCTGGGCGATGACCGGCGGAATCAGAAAGGGTTTGATAAAGGAGGCGGTCACCGTTATCAGCCCCTGGTACAGAAAGACCGCTCCGGCCGAGAGCATGACCCCGAAACCGAAGGTGGAGGCGAAGACGATGGAAGAAACCCCGTCCAGGACCGATTTGGCGAAGAGGGTCTGGTGGTTTCCGGTAAGCCCGCTTTCCAGGGAGCCCACAATGGCCATGGACCCGACACAGAACAGCAGGCTGGCGGTCACAAACCCTTTGGCGATGTCGCCCCCGACCCTGGACAGCTTGCGCTCCAGCCATAGCCCCAGGTGCTCCAGCCGCTCTTCGATCCGCAGAAACTCCCCCGCGACGCCGCCGATGGCCAGGCTGAAAATCACCAAAAGCAGATCCTCGGCGCCCATCGCCCCTTTTAATCCGATAAGAATGACCGCCAGCCCGATGGCCTGCATGACCGTATCCATGTAGGCTTTCGGGATGCCCCCTTTTACCACCAATCCGGCGAGGCTGCCCGCAATGATCGCCAGGGTATTTACAAAGGTTCCGAACAAATGCCTATCCGTCCTTTCAGCTGCCCTGGATGTTTTGAAGGGCTTTTAGTTTTTCAAGCGCTTTTCCTTCCGCCAGGGCCGTGCGGGCCATCTCGGTCCCTTGGGCGTAAGAGGCGGCCCGGTCCGAAATGAACAGGGCCGCCCCGGCATTCATGCAGAAGAAATCGGCTTCCGGGGTATCGTATGTTTCGGTAAGCACACTGAGAATTCGGCGGGCGTTCTCGTGAGCGGTTCCGCTGCTGGCGATGGCCGAAACGGGGACGGCCTGGAGACCGAAATCCGCCGGGGTGACTTCATAGGTCTCGATCTGTCCGTCTTTTAATTGCACCACCCGGGTGGGGCCGGAGAGGGAAAACTCATCCATCCCCTCGGTTTTTTCCATCCCCTCCACCATTCCGAAGGGGGACAGAGCGGCGGTCATTCCGATCTCCCCGAGCACGGCCACCAGCTGGTCGCAGACATTCGGGGAGTAGGCCCCGATGACGATCCGGTCGTTCCCCTCACAGGGCCGGGTGAGCGGACCGATGATGTTGAAGGCCGAGGTAAACCGCATATACCGGATCAGCCGGGCCCAGCCGGATTTGAGAAAGGCTTCTCCGGGCAGGTAGCAGATGCCGTGATCCTGCAGACACTGTTCGGTCTTGGACAGGGGCGCGTTGAGATCGATGCCGAGATTTTCCAGAATATCCGAGGCCCCCGAAACGCCGGTTACCAGGCGCGCCCCTTTTTTGGCCATGGGAAGGTCGCAGGCCGCGGCGATCAGCGCGGCCGGCGTGGAACAGTTGACCGTCTTGACCGGGTCGGAGCCGGTGCCCACGATATCGCAGATGGGGCCGTCGATCTTTGCCTGAATTTTGGCGGTATCGTATCTATCGAGGGCGTCCCAGGCCCCGGACAGCTCTTCCGTGGAAGGTCCGCGAGCGATATGGGCCATGAGAAAGGCGCCCTGCTGAAGTTCCGGCTGTTGATTGAGGATGATCTGGCGATAGGCCTCGCATGCCTCGGCACGGCTCAGGTATTTGCCTGCCGCCACCGAGCAGATCTGTCGACCGAAATCGCGAAGTTGAGATTCTGAAGCCATGGGTTTGGGGTATCCTTATCCGTTCCGGGTCATGGGCCCGGTCGAATCCATTTCGATGATGTACTTGAGCGATTCCCCTGCCAGCAGTTTTGGAAGCACCGCGGGAACCCGGTCCAGAGAAATCCGGTCCTGGATCAGGAGCGCCAGGATGTCTTGGTGATCGGCGAGGATTCCCAGCGCCTTCACCATCTGAAGCCGGGTACAGCCGTAAGCCCCCACCAGCCGCAGCTGACGGTAATGGAGCCGGTTGAGGGTGGATACCGGCGCCGGCGCATCCTGGATCAAACCGCTGAAGAGGCAAAAAACGCCGCCCGGTTTCAATCGGGAGAATCCCTGAGTCACGGTGGCGGCGTCCGGCGCCGCATTGACGGCCCGATCGAATTCCAATTCGGACGCCTCCGCTGCAACCCTTATCTCGGCCCGGTCCAAAAACCGCTTTACCTGCTCGATCCGCCGTGGATTGACCTCCCGAATGAACGGAATGCCGCCCATGGATCGCACCGCCAGTGCGAGCATAAGCCCCACCGGACCGGCCCCGAAAATCAGGACCCGATCCCCTTCCCCGGCGCCGACCTGCTCCAGCCCGTTGACTGCGCAGGCCATCGGCTCGGTCATGCAGGCCAGGTATCCCGGCAGGTCCTCGGGAACCGCGATCAGGCTTTTTTCAGGGACCGCCGTGAATTCGGCAAACCCGCCGTCTTCATGGAACCCGATAATCCGCATATCCCGGCACAGGTTTTCCGCTCCGCTCACGCACTGAGCACATTTTCCGCAGGCAGTCCCCGGCCATACGACATACCGTTTTCCGCTCCCGGAAACCCGGCCGCAGATTTCATGCCCCGGAATCCGAGGGAGTACCAGGTCCCGGTGTCCATATTTCCAAATCTTGGCATCGGTTCGGCAGACGGCGCAATGGGACACCTGCAGCAATACTTCTCCGGTTTTCGGAACCGGTTCCGATGTGGTTTCAACACGCAGGGAACCGATTGTGTTCAACAGCAGCGATTGCATCTTTATGGCCGGGGTTTACCGAAAATGAAAAAACACAAACAGGAGGGCAATTTAGGAGAGCGGACCGGATGTGTCAAGGAGATTCATTCGGCTGCCGTCTATTTCGAGGGAATGAAAAGTTTTCAATCGAAAACCGGCTTTTCCACCAGCCGCCAGCATTGATGCGGCTCGTTTTTACAGGAAAACTGCTGGATATTGGCTCCGTCCAGGCGGCTTTCGCCGGCGACATCCAGGCATTTTCCGCTGTGCAGGGAAACGATTTGCAGACACCCCTCGGCGGTGGGCGCCAGCTTCCAGTGTTGATTGGCCCCCCCGTGGTATCGGAATTGCTGGATATTGGCACGGTCCTCCAGACTGGCATCATCCACGTCCAGGGCTTTTCCGGAATGAAGGGAAAGAATCCGGTAGATCGGATGGCCGTTCTGTTCGCCGAGGGGGCTGAGGGTCCACCACTGGTTGTCTCCCCCGTGGACTCGATACTGTTGCACATTGGCGCCGCTGTCGAGACTGAGTCTGACTACATCCAGGGCCTTGCCGGAATATTCCGATATGATCCGGTAGGCGGTATCGGCGTGAGGATAGGGCTGAATCCGCCACAGCTGGTATGCGGTGTCACGGCATTCGTTCTGGCGCACATTCACGCCGTATTTCTGAGGCGGCTCCATGACTTCCAGGCATTTCTCACTGTGGAGGGAAATGATCCGGCAGAAGCCGTTTTCAGCGGGAACCAGCTTCCACCGCTGATTGTTGCTGCCGAAATATTTGAACTGCTGCACATTGGCGCCGTCCGCTTTGCTGTAGCCGGCGACGTCCAGGACCTTGCCGCTTTTGAGGGAAAAAACGGCAAAAACCGGGTGCGGCTGCCCTTGAACGACGTCGGGAACAAACCGCCACCCCTGGTTGGCGCCGCCGTGAACGGGGCCGACCTCGATATTGGCCAGATTTTCCCGAGCGGCGTCTTCGACCTGAAGCGCCTGATCCTCGACCTTGGAAACAATCAGGTAGGTAGTGTCCGGTTCCGGAATATCCCCGAGCGCCTCGACTGAACAGAGGCCAAGACAACAGCCGAGAAAAACGATAAAGAAAAAAATCGAAAGATCCGGATTTCGCCGATGGAACATCATGAAAAACATGGGGCGATTCACTATTGGGTCCGAACATACCCCCAGGCGACCAGGCGACCATAGGCGTGTTTGGCCAGGTCCCCTTCGCGGACCACCTGTAGAAATCGGGCATAATCGTTTGCCGCCTCCTGCCGGTTTCCCATCCCTTCCATGCAGTAGCCCTTGAAGAAGGTGATGTTGGGATTTCCGGGAAGAATACGGTCATAAGATGCGAACTCCCGGTGGGCCGAGTCGAACGATTTCCGTTGAAGTTTGGCGAAACCGCTGATGTGGTAGGCCTGGCCCTCTTTGGGAAAGACCCGCTTGGCATCCTCCGCATAGCGCTCGGCCTCGGAAAAACGGTTCTGGCTGACCTGGCACTTGGCCATCATCACCAGCCCGGTGTAATCCCTCGAGGCCCCTTTCAAGGCGTCGCCCAGCAGGGATTCGGCCTCTGAATACTTCTTCTGGCCCATGGCCGCGTCCGCCTTCTGCATCGATTCGATCGGTCCCTGAATGGCCCGCAGGGAGGCGATATTGTCCATATACCGCTCCCGGTTCATGGGAAATCCGCTGCTCATTCGGAAGGTCGCGGCGGCGGCTTCCACCGCGGATTCATACCGCTCGCGACTCATGGGATGGGTTGAAAACAGCACCTGGGCATACCCCGGCTCTCCTTTGGAGAGGCTGTTGAGCATCTCCATCAATCCCACGAACCCCCGGGTGTTGTATCCGCTCTGGACCATATACCGGTTTCCCAGAGAATCGGCCTCGCGTTCATTGTCCCGACTGTAGTGGGCCAGCAGCATGCCGGCCCCGAGCATTCCCAGCTGTCCGGTGAGATCGGCGTACTGGGAGTATTTGGAACCGATGATGGCCTGAACCCCGGTCAGAACGGCCGCGGTCAGCTGGGATTTGGTCATCTGCTCGGCGGTGTGCCGGGCGTTGACATGGCCCAGTTCATGACCGATCAGACCGGCCAGTTCGGCTTCGTTGTCCATCTTCAGCAGAATCCCCCGAGTGATTCCCATGGTGCCGCCCGGAAAGGTATAGGCATTCACATAGGTGGCGTTGACTCCGTGGAAGGCATACGGCATATGGGTCCGGTGGGTGTTGGGAACCAGCTGCTTTCCGACCTGATCGAGATAACGGGTGACGGTTTGATCCTGGATCAGCCCGTAGTCGGTGGAAAACTGGTGCGGGGCCTGTTGTTTATCCACCTGGATTTCGGCTTCCTCGGAGACCAGCATGAGCTGCTTTTTTCCGGTGATCGGATCGACGGCGCACCCGACCACGAATCCGGCGGCGCTTAGAGAGGCCAGCCGAAGAAAACGACGCCGGGTCATGGCGCGGAAATTGAAGGATTCGGGTGAACGGACGGTCATGGTCATCTCCTGTGATTATCTGTGATGCGCACATCCATGAAGACGAAAACCTCATGGCCCGACAAAACCGGGCCGCATATTCGAATCGGCCTTCCGGTTTTCTTCTCAGCGGGTATTTCGAAACATTCTCAGAGAATTGGGATGATGCATCTCAAACTCCATATCCACGGTGTGGCAAACCTTGCAGTTCTTGTCGGCCCCCATGGGATAGGGAGCGCCCTGGTACTGCATGGGCGGAATATTGTCCCGGTCTTCGTCCAGGGGATTGGTTGCCGGATACAGGGCATGGGTGATGCCGTGGCAGCCGGCGCACATCACCCCCGCGTCTCCGGTGCGGTTTCTGTAAAGGGCCGCCTCGGAGGGGGTCCAATTGTTGAAGGTTTCGATCACCTCGGGCATCTGAAAATCGATGTGGCAGTTGAGGCAGTCGGGCTGATTGATCCAAGGCTGTCGGGGTTTGACTTTGTCGACCGATTCCACCACACGAGGCTTGAGATGGGCCATGAGCCGATCGGCGGATGCCTTGCCCGCCGCCTTTTCGGCCGTCAGCAGGCTCAAGGCGAGATCTTCCAGGGCGCCGTGACAGCTGATGCAGTCGATCCCCACCTGTTTGTGAATCCCGCGATAGGCATGGGTCACCCCCTCCGGATTTCCGGGATGGCAGGCGGCGCACGCCTCGGCCCACCGGTCGGTCAGGTAGTTGGCATGGAACCCGTGAACGGCCGCCGACAGGTTGAGATGTTCCGGCTCTCCGCCGTGGCATTCCTGGCACCGGACCGGGTTTCCGTCTTCGGCCCGTTCTTTCAGACGGGTGCGGTTCATTCGATCATGAACCGTCAGGATATCCTCGGCGGTTCGGGCGGACAGACCGGCCCGGTCGGCCACCCGCCATTGGCCGCCGTGGCAGAGCTTGCAGTTCATTTCCGTGGAGACCGGCGCGGTGATTCGGGTCTCGACCAGGAGGTTTCCCTCGGTATCCCGCGCCTGGATGGTCGCCAGGGGATAGGGTTGAAATTCGCCGTCATCGGGATAGGGAACCACCGGCACGGCCCGGGCCGTGAATATCCCCTTCTCCGGGTCCGGTTTCATATCGCCGCTCAATTGGTTTCCGGTGAGTCCGGTGTTTTCCGGAACCTCTTTCCCGGTCAGCGACTTCGAGTATTTCCAGAACTCGACCTGCCTGGCCGGCGCCTGAAATCCTTCCTGAATGCGATAGGTGAGGGTCACCCCATCGGTCACCTTTTCAGGGGACGCCCCTCTTCGAATCAGCTGCGCAAACAAATCGTTGCCGGGAAAGGAAAAACTGAAGTAAGCGTCGCTGTCGGAAATGCAGTGCATTCCTTTTCCGCTCCAGGCCAGAAGGATGTAGTCGTCCTCTTTTTCATCAAAGGCCGGAAGCTTCACGGGTTCGGATTCCACCGTCGAGGCCGATGCTTTCGCCTCGGATTTTCCGTGAAGCCCTTGAACGATATAGGTTGCCAAGGCCCGACGTTCGTCCCGGTTTCCCATAAAAGGCGGCATATAGGTGTTGATCTTTCCCATGCCGTTCAGCATGGCATCCATGCCGAAAACCGTAAATTTTTCCGTCCGGTCCAGGATGTCGTTCATCGGACCCCCGACCGAGTGGCAGGCACTGCAAAGAAGCCGGAAAAGTTCCTGTCCCGCCGCCATGGTGTTTTCTTCGGTGACCTCCCGGTTGTCCACCCACCGGGCCGACTTTAGGACCCCGGCCTCCTGAATGGCTGCCGCATCCGCCGCCCGTACCGAATTGGAATAGGTATACCCCCGCACGATATAGGGACGCCGGCCCGCTTCCCGGACCCATTCAAACGAGCCCATATAGGCCAGGCCGATCAGCACCAGCACCGCGGCCAGCCCTCGCTTCACCATCAGAGGGGTGCGAAGGGCCAGCAAGACACCGATGACAAAAATGAACGGGGAAATCCACAGAAAGATCCGCAGATACCGCAAGGTTTCCGGAGAACGCTCCAGGATCATGATCTTCTGGGCTTCAGGCAGTGCCGCGATATACCAGGCGCCGGCGGCCAGAACCAGTCCCAGAGGAATCAGGAGCCACTTGGCGCAATACCGGATCAGGGTTTCCCGGAGGTCGGGATTTTTGACCGAAAGCGTGGTGACGAATCCGAACAGCCCGGCCAGCATGAAGGCCATGGCGGTTCGAAAGGCGGTAGAAGGCCAGAAGGTCGGGTTGAAGATACCGTCCCAGAAATCCCGGGTCGTGAGCCACTCCCCGGGGGTGAGCATGAAGGCCACAATTCCGTTGATCACGAAAAGAGACAGCCAGCCGAAAATGAAATAGAGCCATCCCAGCTGCAGGTGATGGCGCCGGTCGATCTTTTCAAAGGTATAATAATAGAGGAAGATCACCACGATCTCGGCCAGAAAGAAGAGCCATTCCGTGGCCCATCCGAAAAAGAAATAGTGGATCAGGGTGGCCGTCGCAGTAGGGTTCAGAACCGAAATCACGAACCAGATGCCCACACCGGTAATGGAACCGAGCACCACGGTCAGCAGCAGAAAAAAACGGGCGTGCTTTCGGGTGTAGGCCAGCATGTCGGCGGAGTTTTCCCGGTAGGATTTCATCTCCGTGAGGACCACGAAGAGACCGCCGCCCACAGCGAAATGAGCGATAAAGACATGGATGACCGCCATAAAAGCGATCCAGAAACCGCCGCCGAACATATCGAGATTCCAAACCGGATAGCCGAGGAGCCAAGGGGTATTCATGATTCGTTTACCTCGCGGGTCTGTAAGTAGGGCCGATCACGCAAGCGCATGAAAAACGATCGTCACCGTAGATGGAATTCGTTATAGGCGATCGGGACGGCAAAAGTCAATAGATGGGCCGTATGATCGTTCGGGGCGAGTGTGGGCGGCTCGGGGCGAGTAGATGAATCCGACGGCGGGTTTTGGCGAACAAAACCGCTTCGATGCCGCCGGATCACAAGGAGGTTGCAGAAAAAATGGGAATTGATCAGAAGGGCCAGAAATTTTGATCGTTCCAGATCTGTTCCGTGAGCTGCCGATCCATATCCAGCAGGATGTTGAGGTGGTCCCGCTCCCAGTCCGAAAGCCATTGATACAGCTTTTTTTCTTCGGGGTCATCCGTGGCCCCGGCCCGCTTTCCGTAGAGTTCGACGGATCGCTCTTCCATGGAAACGGCGGCCGAAATAGCGGCGGATTCAAAACCGGCGCCGGAAATTTTTTCCCGGAGGGCCCGAGTCAGCACCTCGGAGGCCACCTCCGGAGCGTTTCGGGTCTGGTACTCCCCCGGATTGAACCGCCCCTTTTCTTTATAGGCTTTGAATTGTTCAGAGAGGACATCCTGATGGTTTTCCTCTTCAACCGCCATCATTCTAAAAAATTCCTTCACTTCCGGGCTATCGGTCTGCTCCGCCACCTTTCGGTAAAAGGCCTCTCCCCGTTTTTCGAACAGGATCGCTTTTTTCAAGATATCCAGTGCCGTGTGCTCCTCCATAACGCCTCCTTCGCTTCCCAGTGTTTGATGATCGGTTCCAGGTCTTTTCTCAGGTTTCGTATGATCGTTCTAAATGGGGGTTTCCCAAAAACTCCATGGGCCCGCATCCCGACCGGTCCCCCGCACCACACCGGAATAACCGAACGCCATGGATCTGGTTTCCGGGGGCGGTTGCATCTCTTTTTCAAAGGACCACAGGCGGACCTGTCGGCCCCCGCCGGCGCCGAAGAGCAGGGCCTGTTCCAGAATTCGTCCGTTGCCGTCCACAAAATAAACGGACAGGCTGAATCTTTTCACAATCTGAAAATTGGCCGCGCCGCCGACCAACTCGATATTCCCGGCCAGATCGAGGGTTCCGCCTTGCCGGGTGTATCGGTATTGAACCACCAGGTCGTTGGTATCCCATACCCCGGAACGGGGGCCGCCCGATTGGAGCGGCGCCCGATTTTCTTCCGCCACCAGTTCTCCCCGGTATCCCGGGAAATTACCCTGACATCCCCCCTGAAAAATCAGGAAGAACAGGGTCCCGACAGCCGCAAGCGTTTTAAATCTGATATTTACGGCCATATGTCCTCCAATCTGAACCGCCGCTAAATCGGCGTCTCCCAGAAATCGAACCGGTCCTGATCCGACCCGACGCTCTGGACCTGTCCGGAATAGCCGAAGGCCATGGATTCTGCGCCAGCCGGCTTTTCTATCTTTGAAAGGTCCAGTTCTTGCCCATATCGTTGGCGATGGCGCTGAAAAGCGGAACATATTCAATAATTCGTCCGTTTCCATCCACGAAATAGAGGTTCACCTCCAGATGTTCCACCTGTTGAAAATTTTCAGCGCCGCCGGCCAGCGCCACTTCGCCGGAAATGTCGAGCCGATCCGCTTTATTGATGTATTCATAAGAGACAATTACATTTCGAGTATTCCAGACAG
>JAABSQ010000652.1 GCA_011390315.1 Desulfobacteraceae bacterium | reverse complement strand
CATGAGCTTCGCACCCCCCTGAACGGCATTATCGGCATTACCGATTCGCTTCTGGACGGGGCGGCCGGGGAACTGAAGCCGCAAGTCGAGGACAATCTGCTGTTGATTTCCGGGTCGAGCCGGCGACTCCTGCGGCTGATCAACGACATTCTGGATTTCAGCAAGTTGAAAAAACAGGAGATGACTCTCGAACCGGAACCGGTCGACATATATCAGGTGACCGATCAGGTGCTTCAGCTGTGTCAGGGGCTGGTGGGGGACAAGGACCTCAAGCTGATCAATGCGGTGGACCGGTCTTTGCCCATGGCCCATGCCGATTACAGCAAGATTGAACATATCATGTACAATCTGGTGGGCAATTCGGTCAAGTTCACCGACAAGGGGCACGTCAAGGTGGATGCCGGCCTGGGGCCGGACGGCATGCTCGAGGTGCGGGTGGAGGATACCGGTATCGGAATCGTCAAGGAGAAGCACGAGACCATTTTTGAGCCTTTCAAGCAGGTGGAAGGACACGAAAAACGCCAGTTCGACGGCACCGGCATCGGTCTGGCCATCGCCAAGAGCATCGTGGAACTGCACGGCGGAAGGATCTGGATTGAGAGTGAATCGGGCCAAGGTTCGGCATTTATCTTCACCCTGCCGGTGTCTGATGGCGGGGAACAGCCCGCGGAAATCGCCCCGAGGGAATCCCGTATCGCCGCGCTCATTCCCGTGAACGGGGGCCGCCCCGCGGAAGAGGTTCAGCTTCCTGAGACCGGCGAGGGGGAGGCGATCCATATCCTGGCCGTGGACGATGATTTCACCAATCTTCAGGTGATTTCCAACCTGCTGCTGAACGTCGGCAATATTCGGGTCACCAAGGCCCACAACGGTCCGGAGTGCCTCGAACTCATTGCAGGGGGGTTCCGGCCGGACTGCATCCTTCTGGATGTCATGATGCCGCTGATCTCGGGTTTCGAGGTCTGCCAACAGGTTCGGAAAAAAATCAGCATCGCGGAGATGCCGATCATCATTCTGACGGCCAAGAATCAGGTCAATGACCTGGTCAAGGGCTTTCAGTCGGGCGCCAATGACTATGTCACCAAGCCCTTCATCAAGGACGAACTGGTCAGCCGTATCAACACCCATATCCGGCTGATTCGGACCGCCCATGAACTGGCCCGCACCTCGGCGGAGCGGGAGGCGGTCAATCGGGAACTGGAGGTGGCCCGAGGCATTCAGATGAGCGTACTCCCCAAGGAATTCCTGAACGATCGCCCGGCTTTCGATCTGTACGCCGTCATGGAACCGGCTCGAATGGTGGGGGGCGATCTCTATGATTTCTTTTTTCTGGACGATCACAAACTCTGCATCGTGCTGGGGGATGTCTCCGACAAGGGGATTCCGGCGGCCCTTTTCATGGTTACCGCCAAGGCCCTGATCAAGGTGCTGGCGGACCGCCGCAGGTACCATGATCCGGCGGCCCTGATGACCGAGCTCAACCGGCTTCTGGAAAGGGACAATCCCCGGAATATGTTCGTGACCCTGGTGATCGCCGTTCTGGATTTGAAGACCGGCGCCGTTCAATACGCCAGCGGCGGGCATGACGCACCGATCCTTCTGGCCCGTGATCCGAGGGTCGCCCAGACGGAAATCCTTTATGAACTCATTGTAGGAATTAAAAAAGGGGTTCGATATCACAACCTGAACTTAACCCTGAAACCGGGGGAAGGGTTGTTTTTCTACACCGACGGGGTGACGGAAGCCATGAATGCCGACAAGGTTCCCTTTTCCAGGGAAAAACTCGAGGCGACGATCGCCGACCTTGCCGATGAACCGGCCCGGACTATCGTGGATGGCATTATGACCGAAATCAAGGCCTTTGCCGGACACCACCCTCAATCGGATGACATCACCATGCTGATGGTCCGGTATCAGGGCGACGAAAACCGCTGATTTGAGGAGGATACATGGAAATCGACACCAAAGAGAAAAACGAAATTCGGATTCTTTCGGTCAAAGGCAGTATCGATGCCGACACCGCTTCGGAATTCGACCAGTCTCTGGAGAAACATATCTCCGGCGGAAGGGACAAAATCATACTCGATCTGAGTCGACTCGAGTACATCAGCAGCGCCGGGCTTCGGGTGATCATGAAAGCGGCCAAAAAAATGGAGATCACCGGCGGTGAAATGGTCATTGTCGGCTTGCGGGGAGTGGTTCAGGAGGTATTCAAGGTTTCGGGATTCTACTCTCTTTTTAATATCTACGACTCGGAAGAAGAAGCGGTGCTCGCCACCTGACCGCCGGGACACGCACCGGTGATCGCCGCAGGGGCCCCGTTTTCGCCGATGGCCTCCGCAATGGCGAACTCCGGCGCCTCCCTCGCCGGAATGTGAACCGAAGATTCATGGAGCAAGACCAGTGACGACCCTATCTCAAGTCAACTTCCCGGCTACCCGGAACCATCTTCATCAATTCATCGATTCCGTGGTCGGGTCGGCCAAAGAACAGGCCTTCGACGACCAGAAGATCGGTCTGATTCGGCTGGCGGTGGAAGAGGCCCTGGTGAATATTTTCAAGTATGCCTACCCGGATGCGGTCGGGGACGTGGCCTTGCGCTGTTTGCTGGATGACCGTGAGCGGTTCGTCATCGAAATCGAGGATTCCGGCGCGCCCTTCAATGTGCTCACCGTCTCCGAACCCATTCTGGCCGTCCCCCTTTCCGAACGAAAGATCGGCGGGCTCGGCATTCACCTGATCCGGCAGTTCACGGATGAGGTCGAGTACCGCCGGGACGGGGGCAAAAATCTGCTTCGGCTGATTGTGGAAAAAGCCGCATGAAAAAATTCGCTTCCGTCCGGAAGGATTCGGATTTCCCAAGGGCCTGAGGGGGGCAAGGCCGGTCCTTCAGGCCGGCCGGTCCCTGCCTCCATGGATCTCCGGTTCTTCGGCTTCTCCCTGCGGAGCCGCAGACCGAGGCGCCCTGATCTCGATAGTCGCCGTGATACCGCCTTCCTTTCGATCCTTCAGCCGCACCCCGCCTCCATGCAGGACCGCCACCTCCTGAACGAAGTTGAGTCCCAAGCCGGTGCTCTTTTTGCCGTTGCCGGGTCGTTGAAGGGAGAAGAACTTGTCGAAGACCTTCTCCCTCGCGAATTCAGGGACCCCCGGCCCCTGGTCTTTTACGGCGATCCTCACCTGTTCGCGGTCGGCCGTTGCGGAGATTTCGATCGCGCCTCCCTCGGGACTGAAATCGACCGCGTTCTGGACCAGATTGGAAACCGCCTGGTGGAGCAGAAACCCGTCCCCCTCCACCCGAAGGTTTTCCGGAACATCGATTCGGGTGGACAGCTGTTTTTTGGAGACCAGCGGTCCTTTGCTCTCCAACACCGTTCGAATCAGGGGGTAAAGCCGGACCGTCTCGACCCGGTCGAGGGTCTTCCGGTTTTCCAGGGCCGCCAGATCGAGCATGCGGTCGACGATCTGCTGAATCCTGCGGGACTCCTCCTGAATATTGGCCAAAAACCGGGTGCGCCGGGACTCCGCCATCGGTTCGGCCATCAGTTCCGCCGCGCCTTGAATGGCCGACAGCGGGCTTTTGATTTCGTGGGTGAGGTTTTGAACGTATTGCTCCACATACCGTTTTCCCTCCAGGGCTTCGCGCATTCCTTCGAAGGCTCGGCCCAGTTCACCGATTTCGGTGCGGTCCAGCTTGGGAAACGGCGGGCGCCGGCCGTCCCGAATGTCCCGGGCATACTGAATCAGGCGCTGAATGGGGCGGGTGAGCAGAAAAGAGACCAGAAAGCTGAGCAGGGTGGCGGCCAGCAGGTAGAGCAGGCCGATCCCGAGGATCTGGGGTTTGGCCTTTTTGAGGAAATATTTGATGTTGACGGTGGGTTTGGCCACCGTCAGCACCCCGGCGATTTCCCCGCGAACCCGAATGGGAGCCGCCACAAAGAGGACCGTCGAGGTCGGGTCGGCCTCGTCGGCCAGGGTGGCCCGGGCCCCGTATTCTCCCCGCAGGGTGAGGCGGACATCCCGCCAGGCCGCGTAATCCTCCCCGAGGGTTTCCCGGGATTCGGAATCGAACCGGATCACCCCGGCGGCGTCGGTGATGTAGATTCGCACATCCACCCGGTCTTTCAAAAGTTTATAGATTCGGGCCGACATCGGCCGGTCGTGAATCCGGTCGAACAGGCCATACCATTTTTCCGGATCAAAGGCGTCGGCCTCGAATTCCATTCCGGCCAGTGCCGCCAGTATGTTGGCCTGGTCCGCCAGGGAATCCTCCACCCCCTCCAGGTAGCGGATGCGAAGGGTGTCGAAAATCCAGTTGAAGGGGGCGGTGAAGCAGACGGCGAAGATGATCAGGTAGCAGAAAAAGATGCGGGCACCCAGCTTCATAAATCCTCTTTCAGGGAATAGCCCACTCCCCGGTGGGTGAGGATGGGGTCGATATCCGGACGGACCGCCTTCAGCTTGGCCCGAATGTTCTTGATGTGGGCGTCCACGGTCCGGTCCATGCTGGCCTCGGGTTCCTCCCAGGCCAGGTCCATGAGCCGGTCCCGGCTGAATACCGCCCCGGGCCGGGAAATCAGGACTTTGAGGAGGTTGTATTCGTGTTTGGACAGGGTCAGGGCCTCCCCGAAATAGCAGATCTGCCGCTTGGCCTCCATCACGGCAAAGGCCGTGGGAGATTCGGACCCCGCGGAGGCGCAGGTCCGCCGCAGCACCGCCTTGATCCGTGCGGTCAGCTCCCGGGGGCTGAAGGGCTTGGTGACGTAGTCGTCGCCGCCGATCTCCAGCCCCACCACCCGGTCCACCTCGTCGGACCGGGCGGTCAGAAAGATCACCGGCACCGAGGAATGCTTTCGAATCTCCTTGCACAGTTCAATGCCGTTGATGTCGGGCAGGCCGATGTCGAGCACGATCAGATCGATCCGCCTTTCCGACAGCAGGTTCGGCACCGGGCTGCCCGCACCGGCGCAGACGGTTTCGAAGCCTTCGGTTTCCAGGGCATACTGGATGGTGTCGACAATGGCCGGTTCATCCTCTACGATCAGAATTGTGGGTTTCATGGCGAGTCTCCCTCAAATGCCGGTATGGGCGGATCGTAGCCGTTTTCTCACCCGGTGACAAGCCCATTGTGCCGCGGAAATCAGGGCGAAAATCCCGAGGCTGACCGCCAGCACCGTCCCCGCATGCTCTATGAATTGCCCGGGGGACCGGCGGTAGGCGGCATTCAGCAGGGGAACGCCGAGGGCGATCGCCAGATACCAGACCAGGGGCCGAAGGGTATTCCCGCGGGGTCTTCGACCTTCGCGGGAGGGAGTTTTGCGGCTGCCGCCGGCCCATCGGTCCGGAATCCAGGATATGCCGCCGTGGAAAAGATACAGACACACCAGGTAAACCGTCGCACCCGTCAGTCGGTGGAGGCGGTCCGGGGTGAGGGGCCCGATGTGGACCCCGGTGTCGTAGAGGAGGATGGAGAGAACCACTCGAAGCCCATTCACCCCGACGGTCAACCCCAAGGCCGATATCCCGCTGACCACCAGCCAGAGCGATTTCCCCGCCGCGCTTTTGAATCGATGCATGCCTGAACAGGCCGCCGTCAGCCAGGCGATGATCAGAAAGTTGATCCCGGCGCAGGCCGGGGCGATGACAAACCGCCGGTCGCCGCTCACAAACCCGGCCCCTGTTTCCGCCGAAAAAGCCGTCCCGGAGATCGCCTCGGCGACCCACGCCGTCGGCCGAAGCATCCAGCCCAGATCTTCGCTGCCTGCCCGGCTGTAAAAGGATTTCAGCCAAACGGCCGCGGCGGCGATAATCAGAAAAAAAATGGCGTTGACCACCCCGGGCCGGGGAATTTCCCTGCGCAGACCCATCGGTTTCATACCCTTTTCCGGTTTCGACGCGAATGGACCCGGAGCATCATCCCCGCAGCCAGAATCGCCAACAGGATGAGATCCGGCTCCGGCACCCGGTTCACCGAACCGCCCACCGCCAAATTGGACACCCCTTCGGGCAGGGGCAGCGGCTGTTTCACATCCTCGCCTTTGTCCTCGGGGTTTCGAACCACCTCGTCCACCGCCACAAAAGAGGTGTAGGCGGTGAGCAAATTATAGGTAAGGCCGAGGGTAAGGATTTCGGCCCGGTTTTCCGGGTCGCCTTTTTGCGGATTGAAATCGGAGAGACGTCCGATGCGGGTGCGGGCCCAGAGGTATCGAAGCGGTTCGTTGACCGGCAGGGGGTCGGTTTCCGCCACCGAAAAGGTTTTGCGGTATTCCCCTTCGCCCGACATGCCGGTCAGGGTGATGGCGCCGGTGCGGTCTCCCCGCCATTTCCCGAAAAGGATGACCGGGCGCTGGGCAAACACGTCGGGAACCGCCGGCGGTTCAATGTCGAAGGTTTCGAATTCACTCATCTCCACCTGAATATCGGTCAGCACCGGCGCAGATACATATTCTCTGAATCTACCCGCCACCGAGGCCGCATCCTCCGGTCCGGTGACCACGAAAGGTTCCCCCTGCCCCGATCTGGCCATGCCCTCGATGAGAAACCGGTTGACGCTGCTCCCGATGCCGAAGGCGAAGACGTTGGTGCGGTCCAGGTTCTCCTGAATCGCCTCGAACACCTCCCGCTCCGCATGAATGTAGCCGTCGGTCACGATGAGCAGACTCCGGGAGCGGTGTTCATCCCGGGGCAGGGCCAGGGCGCGGTTTATCGCCTTCAGCAGCTCCGTGCCGCCGCCGCCCCGTTGCCGATCGATCACGCCAATCGCCTGGTGGATGTTGGCCGGGGTGGCCGGCAGCGAATGGGGAGACATGAGTGTCGACCCCCCCGCGAAAAGCACCACATTGAAGGTGTCGGCGGCCCGAAGCCCGCCGATGAGATCCCGCAGCAGATCCTTGGCGGTGTTGAGGGGAAACCCGTTCATGGAACCGGAGACATCCACCACGAAGATGTACTCCCGGTCCGGAATGTCGGCGGGCCGCACCCGTTCCGGAGGCTGGACCATCAGCAGAAAAAAATTCTCCGATTCGCCTTCGTGAAGCAGAAGACCCGAGGCGATCTGTTTGTCCGCCAGGCGGAAGTGGAGAATGAAATCCCGATCGCCGCCGAAATCTTCGGGCCGAGATAGGAACAGGCGGGCGGAGGATGCGCTCCGGTATTCGATGTCGGTGTCGTGAGTTTTGCAGGAGACTTCCTGAAGCGGCATCCCGGTGGAAAGATTGACCGTGATGTCGAACTCGGTTTTGGGATCATCTCCCTGCTTCAGGTAGGGATTTTTCACCCACAGTTCACTCCGGGGCGAACCCGCCTCGGGCATGTTGGAATAACGGGGGCCGACCACGGTGGGATAGACGAATTCATAGGTTCCGTCGGTGGGCGTCAACAGTTCGGTGTAGCGCAGTTCGATATCCACCACATCCCCCGGCAGGATGTTGGCCACCTCCATGGAAAAGACATTGGGCCGCTGCTGTTCCAGCAGAGAGGCGCTTTTGCCCTCCTTTTTGGCGGCTTCATAGGTCTGCCGGGCCGCCTCTTTTTCCTTGATTTTGGCGGTGATGACCCGTTCCCCGATGGTCATCACCATCCCGTGCACCGAGGCCCGCGTGGATGCCGGAAAGATGTACTTGGCATGGATGGGGCTGTTCCCATCGTTCGTATATCGCTGCCGCACCGTCACCTCGGCGATCACCCCGCTGATATCCACCTCGACTTCCGTGCTACGCAGCGGAAACCGGTCCATCGATGCGTCTTCGCTTTCGATGAAGAAATAGGGGGAGAGGGTACGCTCCGGGTCGGCTTCCGCACCGACTCCCGGGGATATTCCGCATACCGCCGCCAGACAAATGACCATCACCTTCACTGCCGTTTTCATCGTTGCCTCCTGGGATAAGGATTATTGAATTTTCCTGTCTGGGAAGGATGAATAGCGGCTGTGTATGAATTGATAATGAAGGGATTGTGAAAAAGGGGTGAAAATTTTCGTTGTCTGAACCGCAGATCACCCGAATAACGTAAACACGTCGGTGCAGTTCATCTGCGTCATCATAATCATCAAGATTATCTGCGGTTCAGACGGCGAGGCATAAAAAATACTCAGTGCAAAATCTGGCTCAAAAACAGCTTCGTCCGCTCATGCTGCGGATTATCGAAAAATTCATCGGGGGTATTCTCTTCGACGATTTTGCCGAAGTCCATGAAAAGCACCCGGTGGGCCACGCTTTTGGCGAACCCCATTTCGTGGGTGACCACGATCATGGTCATGCCTTCCCGGGCCAGGCTGATCATGACGTCGAGGACCTCCTTGACCATCTCCGGGTCGAGGGCGGAGGTGGGCTCGTCGAAGAGCATCACCTTGGGCTTCATGCAGAGGCTGCGGGCCACGGCCACCCGCTGCTGCTGGCCGCCGGAGAGCTGGCCGGGAAATTTCCGAGCCTGTTCGGCGATGTGGACCTTTTCCAGGTAGTACATGGCGGTCTCTTCGGCCTCTTTTTTGGGAACCCTGCGCACCCAGATCGGCCCCAGGGTGAGGTTTTCCAGGATGGTCAAGTGGGGAAAGAGATTGAAATGCTGGAATACCATCCCCACCTCTTCCCGGATCTTTTCGATTTTCTTGAGGTTGTTGGTCAGCTCGATTCCGTCGACGATGATCTTGCCCCGCTGGTGCTCCTCCAGCCGGTTGATGCACCGGATGAGGGTCGATTTGCCCGATCCGGAGGGGCCGCAGATGACGATCCGCTCTTTGGCCCGCACATCGAGGTGGATGTCGTTGAGGACGTGGAAATCCCCGAACCACTTGTGCATCCCGATGATTTTGATGACGGCCTCGTTTTGATCCACCTGAACCGGGTCGGTCGGCGGGGTTTCGGCATCGGTGGGGGTGGGGACGGTATCGGTCATGGGTTGATGGATCTCCTTATCGGTTCTTAAGTGGCCAACTCCCGCTCCAGCTTTCGGCTGAAGGTGGACATGAAAAAACAGCAGATGAAATAGACCACGGCCAGAAAGAGATAGGCCTCGGTGGAGTAGCCCATCCATTTGGGGTTGGACAGGGTCGACTGGGTGGTCTTGAGAATATCATAGAGGGCGATGATGACCACCAGGGAGGTATCCTTGAAGGCCGAAATGAGGACGCTCACGGTGGGCGGGATGACGATCTTGAGGGCCTGGGGCAGGATGATCAGCCGCATGGTCTGAAAATAGTTGAGGCCGAGGGAATCGGCGGCTTCGTACTGGCCTTTGGGGATGGCCTGCAACCCGCCCCGGACCACCTCGGCCACATAAGCCGCGGTAAAGAGGATGATCGCCACCTGGGCCCGCAGGATTTTGTTGATGGTGATCCCCTCGGGCAGAAACAGCGGAAAGATCACCGCCGACATGAAGAGCAGGCTGATCAGGGGCACCCCCCGGATCAGCTCGATATAGATGACGCAGAGCGATTTGATGGCCGGCATTCGGGACTGCCGGCCCAGGGCCAGAACCACCCCCAGGGGGTAGGCCGCGGTGAGGCCGAAAACCGAGAGCATCAGGGTCAGCGGCAGACCGCCCCACTGGGAGCTTTCCACCGGGTCCAGGCCGAGGATGCCGCCGCGCATCAGAATCCCCATCACCACCAGCCCGCCCATCCAGGCATAGGCCAGGGGTTTGCGCCAGAAACGCCGATTCCGTGAAATAAACAGCAGGGCGACCAGCAGGATCACCGCCAGCAGGGGGCGCCACTGTTCCGAAGGGGGATAAAAGCCGAAGAGGATGAACCGGATGTTGTTGGGGATGATCGACCAGCAGGCGCCGTCGGTGGTTCGGCAGGCCTCGCTGTCGGTATACCAGCGGCTGTCGAGAAAGGCCCATTCCACCAGGGGCGGGGCCAATTGCCAGAGGGCGAAGAGCACCGCCAGGGTGAGCACCGAGTTGTACCAGGTGTTGAAGAGGTTGGCCTTGATCCAGCCGATGACCCCGACCTGGGTCACCGGGGGTTTGATTTCGTCCGTTTCCGGTTCCGGACGGGTAAAATGGGTCGTGTCGGTCATGGTTTATCGCTCCACGAGTCGGGCCTTTTGGTTGTACCAGTTCATGAAGGCCGAGGTGAGCAGGCTGAAAAACAGGTAGACCGCCATGATCAGGGCGATCCCCTCGATGGCCTGGCCGGTCTGGTTGATGGTGGTGTTGGCCACCGAAACGAAGTCGGGAAAGCCGATGGCCACGGCCAGGGAGCTGTTTTTGGTCAGGTTGAGCATCTGACTGGTCAGGGGCGGAATGATCACCCGCAGGGCCTGAGGCAGAATCACCAGGTTGAGCACCATGGCGGGCCGAAGCCCCAGGGTCAGGGCCGCCTCGGTCTGGCCCTTGCTCACGGACTGAATCCCGGCCCGAACGATCTCGGCCACAAAGGCCGAGGTGTAGAGCACCAGCCCCATCAGCAGGGCCGCGAATTCGGGGCTGACATTGATCCCCCCCCGAAAATTGAAGCCCCGAAGCTCGGGGATGTTCATCTTGGCGGGCGCGCCCCCGAGCAGCCACACCGCCAGGGGAAAACCGATCAGTACGATCAGGGAGACCCGGAAAACCGGGAATATCCGACCGGTCTTCATCTGGCGTTTGCGGGCCCATCGGCGCAGAAAATAGACCGCCGCGCAGGCGACCAGAAAAGCGATCCCCATGGCGGTATGAACCGGGTGGGATTCGGGCACCGCGAAGACCAAGCCCCGGTTGCTGACAAAGACGCCGGTGATCGGGTGAAGGGCCTGCCGGGGGGAGGGGAAGACGTCGTAAAAGATGGCATACCAGAAAAACAGCTGAAGGAGCACCGGAATGTCCTGGAGCACCTCGATATAGCCGCCGGCCATCTTGGACAGCAGCCAGTTGGTGGAGAGCCGGGCGATGCCCACCAGGGTGCCGATGACGACCGTCAGGATGATTCCGATGAAGGAGACCTTGAGGGTGTTGAGCACCCCCACCAGCAGGGCCCGGGCATAGGTGTCGGCCGCCGAATAGGGGATCAGCGATTCCCCTACCTCGAAGGAGGCCTCCTTGTCCATGAAGTCGAAGCCGGTGGCGATGTTCTGACGCTCCAGGTTGGCCAGGGTGTTGGAAAAGAGATAATATCCCACCAGGAGGACCACGGCCAGGGCCGCCACCTGGAAGATGACGGCCCGCTTGTCCGGGTCCTGCCAGAAAGCGGTGTCGGTTTCCGGGGAATCGGCAGCGGTGTTTTGGGAGGGAGGTCGGCCGCCGGGTTCCTCGGGAATGGTCTGTTCCTGCCGCATGAATAACCTGTGGGGAAAGGAAAAATGGGAAGCTGAATGCGGAAAGGACGGAACCGTCCTTTCCGCACCCGGTTACACGGTCATGCCGATGCTATTTGAACGGCGGGGAGTACATCAGACCGCCGTCGGTCCAGAGGGCGTTGAGGCCGCGCTCCAGTTTGAGCGGGGTGTCGGGGCCCACGTTTCGTTCAAACACTTCGCCGTAGTTGCCCACCTGCTTGATGATATTGTAGGCGAACTTCTCGTCCAGGCCCAGGGCCTTGCCGTTGCCTTCGGAAACCCCCAGAAACCGTTGCACTTTGGGGTCCTTGCTCTTGAGCATTTCATCCACGTTTTTGGAGGTGATGCCCAGTTCTTCGGCGTTGATCATGGCCAGCACCGCATAATCGACGATATCCCGCCATTCGTCGTCGCCGTGGCGGACCGCCGGGGCCAGGGGTTCTTTGGAGATGATCTCGGGAAGGATGACGTAGTCGTCCGGATTGGGGGCCACGGCCCGGGTGCCGGCGAGCTGGGAGGCGTCGGAGGTGAGGCTGTCGCACCGGCCGGCGAAAAAGGTCTTGGCCAGTTCGGCGGTCGATTCGATCACCACCGGTTTCCATTGCATATTGTTGGCCCGAAAGAAGTCGGCGGCGTTCAGTTCGGTGGTGGTGCCGGGGAGAACGCAGACGGTGGCCCCGTCCAGCTCCTTGGCGCTTTTGAGCCCCAGGGATTTGGGCACCAGGAAGGCCTGGCCGTCATAATAGTTGACCTGCACGAAATTGAGCCCCAGGGCCGAATCCCGGCTGAGGGTCCGGGTGGCGTTTCGGCAGAGTACGTCGATTTCGCCCGACTGAAGGGCGGTAAACCGCTGCACCGCGGTAAGGGGAATGAATTTGACCTTGGAGGCGTCGCCGAACACCGCTGCGGCAATGGCCTTGCCGGTCTCCACGTCCAGGCCCTGCCATTCGCCCTTTTCATCGGGCTGGCCGAAGCCGAAGAGGCTGCCGTTGACGCCGACGGTCACGAACCCTTTTTTCTTGACCGCATCCAGGGTTTCACCGGCCATGGCCGATAAGGGGAGAAAGATCATCGCCGTGATTACCAGGACTGCACAACACTTGAATACCTGCTTCATTCTTTGTCTCTCCTTTTGTTTTCGGTTCCCGTTTGCCGAATCGCCGTCAGGGCGATTCAGCGCTCGATCGGTGGAAAAACACCTGCAAAACCATTCCTGATTAGCACAATCTGTCGGTTTTTGGCAAGAAAAAGCCGTTTCCTTTGAAACGGAAGGCTTGAAAACTAAATTTATAAAGGGTATAGTGAAGACTTGCCGTTTCATAACCGCGGAACAGAGAAGAACGCCGCCTGAGTGCCTCCCCTGTTTTCCGTTCCAAAAATATGTGTGATCTGCCGGATGCACGGGCCCTATCGTGCGGGCCGGCAAGCATTGAAGGAGAAAGAACGTATGTGTCGTTTATTCGCGATTACCAGCAAGGACCCCTTGTCTCCGATGGTCGCCGTCGAAGCCCTGGACGTGATGCGGGAAGGCCATGACGGCTCCGGCGTCGGCCTGTTTCTGCGGGACCTGGGCGGGCCCTTCGAGGAGATGAGAGACGCCCCCATTCTTTCGGGGATTTTTACCGATGAAGGGCTTCGCCGACTGGATACCTTCATGATGAGCAAGGGCTTCATGACCAAATACAAGCTCTCCATCAAGGTGCCCAAGGCGCCGCCCCCCGGGGTTCCCAAGCGGGATATCTACCTGATTCGGGCTTACGAATACCCCGAAGAATGGGACGGCATGAGCCAGGAGGCGCTTTACCGCAAACTCGTCCAGATTCGGCTGAAGCTTCGCCAGATGGGTGAGGAAAACGGGGATATGATCGTCTTTTCCTTCTGGCCCGATGTCATCATGATCAAGGAGATCGGCGACCCCATGCAGGTGGCCAACTACCTGAAGCTCGACCGGAACGAGCTCAAGGCCCGGGTCATCATGGCCCAGGGGCGGCAGAACACCAATTACGCCATCAATCTCTATGCCTGTCATCCCTTCTTCATCGAGGGGTTTTCCACCATGACCAACGGGGAAAACACCGCCTTCATTCCAATCAAAGAATACCTCATGTCGCGCGGCTTCGAGGGGTACACCGGGTATCAGTCCGACTCCGAGGTCTTCACCCATATCCTCCATTATACCATGAAGCAGCTGGGACTGCGATTGAACGGCTACAAGCACATCATCACCCCTCTCAATGACGAGGATATCAAGGACCATCCCGATGCGCGGCTGCTCAAATCCTTGAAGCAGTCCTGCCGCCGGCTCATCATCGACGGCCCCAACTGCGTCATCGGCTCCCTGGTCGACCACAGCCTGTTCATGGTTCAGGACCGGAAAAAGCTTCGCCCCGGGGTGGTGGGCGGCCGGCCCGGGATGTACGCCTTTTCATCCGAGATCT
>JAABSQ010000673.1 GCA_011390315.1 Desulfobacteraceae bacterium | reverse complement strand
GGGCCGCAGCTGGCCAAAAACATTGTTCAGTATCGGGATGAAAACGGCCCGTTCCGCACCCGGGAGGCATTGAAAAAGGTCTCCCGGCTGGGTCCCAAGGCCTTTGAACAGAGCGCCGGATTTCTGCGGATCACCGGCGGAGACAATCCCCTGGACGCCAGCGCCGTTCATCCGGAGAGCTATCACATCGTTCATCGCATGGCCGGGGACCTCGACTGCGCCGTATCGGACCTGATCAACCGGGCCGAACTGCGACGGCGGATTCAATTAACAGACTATGTCAGCGACGCCGTGGGGCTGCCCACCCTCAAAGATATTCTGGATGAACTGGCCAAGCCGGGCCGGGACCCGAGGGAACAGTTCGAGGTGTTCGCTTTCGAGGCCGGGGTCCAGACCCTGTCGGATCTCACACCCGGCATGCGGCTTCCGGGCATCGTCACCAATGTTACCGCTTTCGGAGCGTTTGTGGATGTGGGGGTGCATCAGGACGGTCTGGTCCACATCAGCGAACTGGCCGACCGGTTCGTCAAGGATCCGGCTGAAATCGTGAAGGTGCAGCAAAAGGTGAAGGTCACGGTTCTGGATGTGGATGCGGATCGTAAGCGGATCTCCCTGTCCATGCGGACCACACCCGGCCGGAAACCGTCGGCGCCCGCCAAGCCGTCGGGCAGGAAGCCCGAATCTACCGGAAAAAAAGAAAACCGCCCCTTCAACAATCCGTTTGCGGATGCTTTTCGAGGGCAAAAACGATGAGGGCGGTGGTTCAGCGGGTGAAGGAGAGCTCGGTCACCGTCGACGGCGCCTGTATCGGAAAAATCGGCAGGGGCCTGATGGTGCTTCTGGGCGTCGCTGAAAAAGACACCCGCCGGGAGGCCGATTTTCTGGTGGATAAAATCATCAACCTGCGGATTTTCGAGGATGAAGACGGCAAGATGAATCTCTCCCTGAAAAATACCGGCGGTGCGCTCCTGGTGGTCTCCCAATTCACCCTTCTGGGGGATTGCCGCAAAGGCCGCCGCCCCTCCTTTGTTCAGGCGGCGGGTCCGGAAAAAGCTGAAGAATTGTATGAATACTTCGTGGAAAAAGCCAAAGATAACGGTCTTATTGTGGAAACCGGTCGATTTCGAGCCATGATGGATGTCGCCCTGATCAATGACGGCCCGGTGACCTTGATCCTGGAGAGCAAATAAGGTTTTTCATGAAATTCTCTCCACGACGCCGTTCTTTCATTCGCTTTTTCATCGCGCTTATCTGTCTTTTCTCAGCAAATCCGCTTTTCGCAAAAAACTGGAATCCGGTCCAAGAGCTGATCGGAGAACGGGACGCGGTCCTGGTGGCCGATCCGCAGGGAAATATCCTGTTCAGCCGAAATGCCGATCAAAGCCTGATTCCGGCCTCCACCCTCAAGCTTCTCACCTCCCTGGTAGCCCGCCATCATCTGGGTCCGGATCACCGGTTTATGACCGAATTTTACCTGGATGCGGAAAACAACCTGAAGATCAAAGGGTACGGCGATCCTTTTCTGATTTCCGAGGTGATTTCCGATATCGCCGAAACCCTTGCAGCAAAGATCGACCGGTGCGGGGACCTGGTTCTGGACGATTCCTATTTCGAAAAAGTGATTATCCCGGGGGTGACCTCCTCTTTCAATCCCTATGATTCACCCAATGGGGCGCTGTGCGCCAATTTCAATACGGTCAACTTCAGATGCACAGGCGGTAAGTGCACCAGCGCGGAACCCCAGACCCCGTTTGTCTCTTTTGTGGTGGACCGGGTGTGTGAATCGGGGCTGTCCAAGGGGCGAATCGTTCTTTCCGCCGAAAACAACGAGACCACCCTCTATACCGGTTATCTTTTCCGCCACTTTCTGGAGGAGCGGGAAGGCGTCTCTTTTACCGGCAAGGTTCGGATGGGCAAGGTCACTGAGAAGGACCGGCTCATTTATCGCTACACCTCGGCCTTCTCACTGGATCAGATCCTTGCCAAACTTCTTGAATTTTCCAACAATTTCGTGGCCAACCAGCTTTTCATCGCGGCCGGCGCCGCTGCCTACGGACCCCCGGGAACTCTGGAGAAAGGAATCCGTGCGGCCGAGGCCTATATGCACGAAACTTTAAAGGGGGAAGCCATTCATATAGAAGAGGGCTCCGGGATCTCGAGGGGAAACCGGATAACCGCTCGAAGCATGCTGAAGATCCTGGAAAAGTTCAGGCCTCATCATCGATTGATGACCCATCGAAGCGGTCAGTATTATAAAACCGGAAGCCTGTCGAACATAAAAACCCGAGCCGGGTTTATGGAGGGCGAGGCGGGTGAGTTGTACCCGTTTGCGGTTCTGGTCAATACCCCCGGGAAACGCACGGATCGAATCTTATCGCGAATACGACGGATCCTGATCGATTAGCTTTCCCGAATCCCTTCGGGCGACCACCCGGGCGGTCCGAATCTCTACCGCTTCTTCGGCGGCTCGCCGTTGGTGATGGATGCATAGGCGCTGTGATTGTGAATCGATTCGAAATTCTCGGCGCTCACTGAAAACCAGGTGATGTTTTCATCCCGATTAAGGCGGGATGCGATATCCCGCACCACGTCTTCCACGAATTTGGGATTTTCATAACCCTTCTCCGTCACGCATTTTTCATCCACCCGCTTCAGGACCGAAAAGACCTCGCAGGAGGCCGAATTTTCCACCAGTTCGATCATGTCCTCGATCCAGATGAATTTTTTGAACCGAGTACTGAGTCGCACCTCTCCCCGCTGGTTGTGGGCTCCGGCCTTGCTGATCTCCTTGGAACAGGGGCAGACCGACGAGATGGGCACCGTCACTTCGCAGACCAGATCCACCTTATCGAAAGGATCACTGGTGCCGATCATGCGGCAGGTGTAATCCATCAGCCCGGGAGACGCGCTGATCGGGGCTCTTTTTTCAATGAAGTAGGGAAAGGTGACTTCGATATGGGCCGAGGCGGCGTCCAGGTAGGTCTTCATCTTTTTCAGGATTTTTGCAAACCGCTCCAGGGACACCTCGGGCCGGAACATATGGAGCATTTCCACAAAACGGCTCATGTGGGTGCCCTTGTAATCCCCCGGCAGATCGACATACATGTTGATGCACGCCACGGTATGCTGAAAACCGTTCTTACGATCCAGAACCGTAATGGGATATCGAAGATTCTTGATGCCGACTTTGTCGATGGGGATATTGCGATCATCCGGCAGGCTTTGGATATCGATCATGTCTTTCAATCATGGATTTCGAGGTTGAAGTGAAAACGTCCGCCTTCTATACCCGAAATCGGCCGGAATTACAACAGGTACTCCGGCTTGACGCGGCTCATGGACCGGAAGATATTTCCCTTGATTTTTCGGTTCGACCGATAAAGCCGGTGGAGCAGAGTTTTGATTTCCTGTCTCTTGGAGCGGGTGGCGCTGGGACAGGGGTTAACAAACCGGGGGAACCGCGATTCTTCGCTGAACCGCTGAATGACCTCCTCGTCTGCAAGCGCCAATGGCCGAATGACGGTGAATCGCCCCTGAAAAAGGGTCTGAAGCGGCACCATAGTGCTGATTTCACCGGCATAGCACATATTTAAAAAAAGGGTTTCGATGATGTCGTCTTTGTGGTGGCCCAAGGCCAGTTTGCGGCAGCCCAGTTCATCGGCGATTTCGAAGAGCCGCTTGCGACGGAGTCTGGCGCATAGAAAACACGGGTTTTCCCGATTCACCTCGCTGTGGCTCAAAATACCGTAATCGGTTTTTTCAACCCGCAGGGAATACCCCATTTCAACGCAGAAGGCGGAGAGTTCATCGGCAAAGCCCCCTTCGAAACCGGGGTCGATATAGATGGGGAAGAGCTGATACTGGATGGGAATGCGGGAGAGTCGATCCTGAAGAAACCACATCAGGGTCAGGCTGTCCTTTCCGCCGGACAGCCCGACCGCGATTCGTTCGCCGTCTAAAATCATTCCATACTGGTGAAGCGCCTTTCCGATGGACCGATTCAACAACTTATAGGCTCGTGTGCTCATTTATGACGGGTCAGGAGGCGTCTCCTTTTTCCGGTGGTTCTTGGTCCGTCTCCGCAGGTTCCTGCTTCTCCACCGGCTCTTGAGCCTCCTCCGGTTCTTGAGCTTCCGCCGGTTCTTGAGCTTCCACCGGTTCTTGCGATTCCGCCGGTTCTTGAGGTTCCGCCGGTTCTTGAGCTTCCACCGGTTCTTGCGCTTCCACCGGTTCTTGCGCTTCCGCCAACTCTTGAGCCTCCACCGGCTTTTGTGACTCCGCCGGTTCTTGCGCTTCTACCGGTTCTTGTACTTCCACAGCCGCTTCGGTCTCGGTCGGTGCTTCCATTTTCGGGGCTGCTTCCGTTTTCCGGGCTTTTTCCGTTTCCGGCGCTGTTTCCGGCTCCTCTATAACCGGTTCCATCCCTTTCACCGGATGGACCGGCGAAATCACCCGCGGTTTGAGGTCCCGCCGCTTCATATAGATTTTCCCTGCTGCAATTTCCCGCAGGGAGACCACAATATCCTCATTTTTGGGAGAACTGACCAGATATTCCGACCCTTCTCGAATCTGCCGTACCCGCTTGGCCACCATATGGACCAGCACAAAACGGTTCGGAACCCGGTTCAAGCAATCTTCAATTGTGATTCGCGCCACAGTTTACCTCCTGTTTAAAAAATCCATCGCGGATATCCGATGATCAGACAATCAGAGAATATCCACCAGTTCATAGCACCGTTTGCCCCCGGGCGCCTGAAGAATGATTTCCTGCCCGGGCACTTTGCCGAGCATGGCCCGCCCCAGAGGCGAAGAGACGGAAATGCGCCCCTCTTTAATATTGGATTCATCCGGGCCGACCAACTGGTACCGGACCTCTTCGCCGGTGTCCACATTTTCAAGGATGACCGTGCAACCGAAAACGGCCCGGTCTTTGGAAAGGTTATCAGGATCGATGATGTCGGCGTTGCCCAGTTTATACTCCAGTTCGCTGATCCGTCCTTCGAGAAAGGCCTGGCGGTCTTTGGCCGCATCGAATTCGGCGTTTTCGGAAAGATCGCCGTGGGCCCGGGCCTCTTCGATGGCACGGATATTCTGGGGTCTTTCCACCGACTTTAACAGTTCAAGCTCCTTTCGCAGGGCTTCATATCCAGTTTTGGTGATCGGTACACGTTCCAATGTAATGGCTCCTATACGCTCGAAAAATGCATCTGTTTAAAAGGTTTGAAAAGAGTGAAGATTATAAATAATCCTCGGCCAGCAGCTCCGCGATTTGAACCGCATTGGTGGCGGCCCCTTTGCGGATATTGTCGGCCACGATCCACATGTTGATGCCGTTGGCGATGGATTCGTCCTGCCGAATTCTTCCCACCAGGGTCAGGTCTTGCCCCGCCGCTTCCGTAGCCAGCGGATAAACATTGTTTTCGGGATCATCCACCACCCGAACCCCCGGGGTTTTTCCCAGAAGCTCCCGGACTTCGGCCGCGGTCACCGGTTTCCGGGTTTCGATATTGACCGACTCGGAATGGCTGTAGAAGACGGGAACCCGAACCGTGGTCGCGGTCACTCCGATGGCATCATCCTCGAAGATCTTACGGGTTTCATTGACCATTTTCATCTCTTCCTTGGTATATCCATTGTCCTGAAACGCATCAATATGCGGAAGGCAGTTGAAAGCGATGCGATGAGGGTACACCGTTTTTTTGTACTCCAGAAAATTGATCATGGCCCGGGTCTGGTCGAAGAGTTCGTCGATCGCTTTTTTGCCGGTGCCGGAGACCGCCTGATAGGTGGAAATCACCAGCCGTTTGATGCCGAACCGCTTCTGGATCGGATTCAGGGCCACCACCATCTGAATGGTGGAGCAGTTCGGGTTGGCGATAATTCCTTTTTGGGTATAATCCGCCACCGCATGGGGATTGACCTCCGGCACCACCAGCGGCACCTTCGGGTCCATTCGCCACGCGCTGGAATTATCCACCACCACACACCCGGCCCGGGCCGCCTGCGGGGCGAAGGTCTTGCTGGGGCCGCCCCCGGCCGAAAAGATGGCGATATCCACCCCCTGGAAGGCATCCCCGGTCAACTCTTCCACCGGAATCATGTCGCCCCGGAACCGAATTTTCCGACCGACGGACCGGGAGGATGCCAGAAATTTGATCGATTTGAGAGGAAAATTACGCTCCTCCAGACAGGTGATCATCTGATTTCCCACCGCGCCGGTAGCGCCGGCAACGGCCACATTGAATGTCTTCTCAGGCATAACGCACACTCCTTTGCGGGTAATACAATATCGAAAACCCGGGCTTCGAAACCGAAGATTCCATTGCGCCGGGAGCAACCAGCGATTCCGGCTATCCGTTTTGTCGAATATAATCGGCGACCCGGTCTCCGACCTCTCCGGTCGACATCCCCATTCGGCCGGCGGCCACATTCTGAATGTCATCCCGAAGCACCTTGATGACCCCCCCCTCGATCAGTGCCGCGGCTTCCGTTTCTCCGAGGGTTTCCAGCATCAATTGGGCCGAGGAAATGGCCGCGACCGGATTGATGATGCCTTTCCCGGTGTATTTGGGGGCGGACCCGCCGATGGGTTCGAACATGGAGATCCCCTCCGGGTTGATGTTTCCGCCGGCCGCGATCCCCATGCCGCCCTGAATCATGGCGGCCAGATCCGTGATGATGTCCCCGAACATATTATCGGTGACGATGACGTCGAACCAGTCCGGGTTTTTGACCATCCACATGCAGATGGCGTCCACATGGGCATAATCGGTGGTGATATCGGGGTATTCCTCGGCGACTTCATAAAAAGTCCGCTCCCAGAGATCAAAGGCATAGGTCAACACATTGGTTTTGCCGCAGAGGGTCAGTTTTTTCTCTTTGTTCCGCTTTCGGCAGTATTCAAAGGCGAATCGAATGCACCGCTCCACCCCTTTCCGGGTATTGATCGATTCCTGAACCGCCACCTCGTCGGGGGTGCCCTTCTTCAAAATTCCGCCGGCGCCGGCGTATAGTCCTTCAGTATTCTCCCGTACCACGACAAAATCGATATCGGCCGGCCCCTTGTCTTTGAGCGGGGTTTCCACCCCTTCATACAACTTGATGGGCCGCAGATTGATATACTGGTCGTAATGAAACCGCAGCTTCAGAAGAATCCCCTTCTCCAGAACCCCCGGTTTCACGTCCGGATGGCCGATGGCCCCGAGATACATGGCGTCGTATCCTGCAAAGGCTTCCAGCGTCTCATCGGAGAGAATCTCACCGGTCTTTTTGTAATGCTCTCCGCCGATCTCAAAGCGGGTGAATTGAAAATCGAGGCCGCGTTTTTCCGACACCGCTTCCAACGTTTTGATACCTTCCGCCACCACTTCCGGTCCTGTACCGTCGCCCGGAATCACTGCAATTTTATACGATTTTGACATGATACGATCTCACCTCTAAAAAAATTGAAAGGTTTTAAGGCATCCCCTAAAGGCAAGGGAACTTAAAACCCGATCCGGCATCACCGGAAACCCTGATTGAACCACAAATACCATAACGGCGATCCAGAGGATAGGATCTCCCCCGGTTCGCCGATGCCCCGCTTGAATTGTTATTGAATGGATGGGGCTATGGATTCATCCAAATAGCCCAAAACGGAAGTTCCAGCCTGCACCCTGTCCCCGACCGAAACGGCCAGGCGAGCATTCGTCGGAAGGTAAATATCCAGGCGGGAGCCGAAGCAGATCATTCCGAAACGCTGCCCCCGGTGAACCACATCCCCTTTGCGGATATTGCAGATAATACGGCGCGCCACCAGACCGGCGATCTGAACAAAACCGAGGGTCACGCCGATGTCGGTTTCCAAGATCAACGCATTCTGTTCGTTGCCCTTGGATGCTTTGTCCAGATTGGCGGAGACGAATTTGCCGGGATGATAGACGATGTCCCGCACCACCCCTGAAAATGGAATCCGGTTTACATGAACATTGAACACGCTCATGAACACGCTGATTTTGGTCCAGCGACCTTCCAGATAGGGATTTTCGTCTACCGGTTCGGCCAAGATAACCCGGCCGTCGGCCGGCGACACCACGGCCCCGGCCTCCTTCGGAACCACCCGATGGGGATCACGAAAAAAACCGCTGACGCAGATCGTGACAAAAAGCCCGAGAAGCGCCGGAACGGTCAACCCCAGAAGCGCGAATACCGCTGTGGCGAAGGCGCACCCGAAGATCAGGGGGCGCCCCGGCTTGGCCACCGGAAAGGCGCTCTGCCCGGGGGGATCGGCCCAAACATACCGAACTTTCGAATCTTGATCTTTTTCCGAATCCGTCATGTTAATAATAACTTAATCATAAAAAACAGAAAAATGAATACCCGCGCCGATTTCAGGATAATTTTTTATTTATACCTAAAGGAATCGGGGCTGTCAACAAAAAGACAAATTTCCACCATCAGGAAATCGAGGGTATTCTCCCGAGGTGGAGTTCCGCATCGGATTTTCGAAGATACCGGGGTGTCAGCGCGGCCGGCGGGTCGGCATTACCCCGTACCAGTATAGGCCCGGCCGCAAATGCGACGATGGATGCCCGAAGGGTATGAAAACCGGGCGGCGCAAACCATGCCGGCGCCTCGGTATTTTCGGAAATCAGGTCCCGGTACAGCAAGGCGCCGTCTCCCAGAAAGATGCAAGGCCGGTCGATACCGGAAACCGCTTCGATCGGCGCCGCCGCCCGCTCCCCCATGACCTCCCGGATGCCATCCCCTTTTGCCTGGTAGCGGGCGGCATAGACTTCTCCTTTTCGGGCATCCAGAATGGGGCAGATCAGGTGGGGTGAAAAAGGAAGTTGCCTGGCCAGGGCTTCCAACCCGGAAATCCCGACGAGGGGTTTTCCCGAAGCCAGGGCCAACCCTTTTACCGTGCTGAGACCGATGCGAAGACCGGTAAAACTTCCGGGCCCCCGAGTCACCGCAAAACCGTCCACGTCCGTCGCCGTCAGGCCGGTCGTTCGGAAAACGGTGTCGATCATTCCCATGAGGTGCCGGGAATGGGTCTCCTTTCGGGTAGTGGTCATTTCGGTCGCCACCCGATTCCCGTCCGTCAGGGCCACGCTGCAACTGCGGGTGGCCGTATCCACCGCCAATATCTTCATCGAATAGAACCGATCATATATATCCGACCATCAGGCCCGAGCCCTCGGAGCTTTCTTCCGGACCTTCCGCCGCTGCGGCTTCTTATGCGGTTTTTTGACCGGATCTTCCTCGAAAGCGACGGGCAGCACCTCATCCATATGTTTCACCGGTATAAATTTGATTTTTCGCTTGATATTGGCCGGAATCTCGGACAGATCCTTTTTGTTTTTCTCGGGAATAATCACCGTCTTGACTCCGCCCCGCAGCGCGCCGAGGGCTTTTTCCTTGAGCCCGCCGATGGGCAGCACCCGCCCTCTCAGGGTAATCTCGCCGGTCATGGCCACGTATCTGTTCACCGGTTTCCGGGTGACCAGGGAGATCAGGGCGGTGGCCATGGCGATGCCGGCGGAGGGGCCGTCTTTGGGAATGGCGCCGGCCGGAACATGGATATGGATGTCGAGGTTTTCAAAATAATTCTCATCCACATCGAAGGCGGGCAGGTTGCCCCGGGTATAGCTCACCGCGGCCCGGGCCGATTCCTGCATGATTTCGCCCAACTGTCCGGTGATGATTAAATCGCCCTTGCCGCTGAACAGTGAGGCTTCGATATAGAGCACCTCGCCGCCGACCTCAGTCCAGGCAAGCCCGGTGGCAAGCCCTACCTGGCTTTCGTCCTGGTCCATTTCCGGAAAATACTTGGGTACGCCCAGGTATTTCTGAAGATTGTTCCGGGTGATGGTGAAAGGTCCCTTTTTATCCTCGGCGATTTGCCGGGCGACCTTGCGGCAGACAGACCCGATTTCCCGCTCCAGGTTCCGCACCCCGGCCTCGGAGGTGTATTCGGTGATCATCTGATCCAGAGCTCCCTCGCTGATGGAGAGGTTCTTGGGTTTAAGCCCGTTTTCCTTGATCTGCCGGGGCAGCAGATGCATTTGGGCGATTTTTCGTTTTTCCTCTTCGGTATAGCCGGACAGCCGAAGGACTTCCATCCGGTCCAGAAGTGCCGACGGAATGGTGTCGGTCATATTGGCGGTGAGAATGAACATCACCTTGGACAGATCATAGGAAATATTAAGATAATGGTCGCTGAAGCTGAAGTTCTGTTCCGGGTCCAGGGCCTCCAGAAGTGCCGAGGAAGGGTCCCCTCGAAAATCGGAG
>JAABSQ010000651.1 GCA_011390315.1 Desulfobacteraceae bacterium | reverse complement strand
TCGGAGCCGAGTTTATCGATCTCATCCATCATAAACACCGGGTTGTTGGTTCCGCAGTGCTTCAGCCCCTGAATGATTCTTCCCGGCAGGGCCCCCACATAGGTTCTCCGGTGGCCTCGAATCTCCGCCTCATCCCGAACCCCGCCCAGGGAGATGCGAAAAAACTTGCGCTTCATGGCTTTGGCGATGGCCCGGCCCAGAGAGGTTTTCCCCACCCCCGGAGGCCCCACAAAGCAGAGAATGGGACCTTTCATGTCCGGATTCAGCTTTCGAACGCTCAAATATTCGAGAATCCGGTCCTTGACCTTATCCAGCCCGTAATGATCCCGGTCCAGCACCTTTTTGGCATTGGCGATGTCGAGATCGTCCTTGGTTCCCTTTTCCCAGGGCAGCTCCACCAGCCAGTCCAGATAGGTGCGAACGATAGACGCCTCGGCGGAATCGGGGTGCATCTGCTCCAGCCGTTTGAGCTGTGTGTCGGCTTCCTCCCGGGCCTCCTTGCTCATGCGGGCTTTTTTTATCTTTTTCTTGTACTCATCGATCTCCGCGGTGCGCTCATCCAGTTCGCCCAGTTCCCGATGAATGGCCCGGACCTGTTCCCGAAGGAAGTAATCCCGCTGGCTTTTGGAAATCTCATCCTTGACTTCGGACTGAATCTTGGCCTGCATGGCCGACAGTTCCACCTCCCGGGAAAGCAGATCATTGACCCTTTTGAGGCGTTCGACCGGGTCTATGGTTTCAAGCACCATCTGGGATTCATCGATTTTCAATTTCAGATTCGAGGCCACCAGGTCGGCCAGACGTCCCGGCTCGTCGATGGATTCGAGAATGGCGCTGACATCTCCGCTCATTTCACCGCGAAGAGCCAGGATTTTTTCCGAAAACTCCCGGACATTGCGCATCAGGGCTTCGGTTTCCAGATCGGCGGGCTCGGCCGACTCGTCATCCAGGATCTCGATCTTCACCCGGTACCAGGAGCGTTTTCGAACGTAATCGACCACCCTGGCCTTGGCCACTCCCTGAATCAGGGCCTTCAGACGACCGTCGGGAAGCTTGAGCATTCTAAGGACTCTGCCGACGGTGCCCACCCGGTAGATGTCATCCGGATTCGGATTTTCCACGCTCGGGTCTTTCTGGGTCACCAGCATCAAAAAGCTGTCTTTGGCGACCGCCTCTTCTACGGCGCGGACCGATTTCTTTCTGCCCACGAACAAGGGAAGCAGCATATCCGTAAATATGACCACGTCCCGCACCGGCATCAGCGGAATCTTGTCCGGAATTTCTCCTTCGATGTCTTCTTCTTCAATGATGCTGATCAGATCGTCTTTATCCGTTTCTGCCATTCTTTCTCCTGTCTATTCTTTCCGTTTTCTTTACCGACGCGCACGGCTTCCGGAAACGGAAGCACCTTCGGAATCTTGTGAAACGAAAGAAATGATTTGTAAATTCAGGCTTATCATAACGCATTATTTTCCATTTACAACATCGTGCTTGATTTTTTTATCCAAAGCGTTTTAAGTTCCCAAACGACCGGAATCCTTTACAACAGGCGCCGCCGAGAATCCCTTTCAACCCGAGGATATGCCCCCAATGCCGCTACATCCCCTTATTGTGCTGATTTTCGTCTTTTTGTTCGGACTATGCATCGGGAGTTTTTTAAACGTCTGCATCTATCGAATCCCCATTTCCAAATCCATTGTCCATCCCCCCTCGGCCTGTCCCCGGTGCGGATATGAAATCAGTTATTATGACAACATTCCGGTCTTCAGCTACCTCCTTCTGAGGGGCCGCTGTCGGCAGTGCCGTGTTCACATTCCGGTTCGGTATCCGTTGATTGAGCTTTTAAGCGGCTTGGCCGCCCTCGGGGTCTACTACAAATTCGGATTCACCCTTGAGGCTCCGGTTTATTTCGTGTTCATCGCGGTATTGCTGGTGATCACATTCATCGATATCGACTACCGGATTATCCCCAATATTATTTCCCTTCCCGGCATTCCCGTTTTCTTTCTGGCCTCCTTTTTAACCCCGACCGTGACTTTTACGGATTCCTTACTCGGGATTCTGGCCGGGGGCGGCAGTCTGTTTCTCGTGGCCTGGGGGTATACCCTGATCACCAAAAAGGAAGGGATGGGCGGCGGAGACATTAAACTGCTGGCCATGATCGGGGCCCTTCTGGGATGGAAAGGGGTCTTTTTCACCATCTTTGTCAGTTCCGCCGTGGGAACCTTGGTGGGCCTCGGGGTCATGATCTACACCCGTTCCAACATGAAACTGGCGGTGCCTTACGGCCCCTTTTTATCCATCGGCGCCGTCGCCTATATCTTTTTCGGACCGGCCCTGATTTACTGGTATCTCAACTTGTTCAGATAATTGTACAGAGGAATTATGCGGATCGCCGTCATTTCGGATATTCACGGCAACCTGGAAGCCTTTGAAGCGGTGCTGGCCGATATCGATCGATCGGATATCGATCGTGTGGTAAGCCTCGGGGACAATATCGGCTACGGCCCCGATTCGGAAGAGGTGGTCCGGCGGATTATGGAGAGGGAAATCCCTTCGGTGCTCGGAAACCATGAAAAAGTGATCCCCGAACCCGAATTCCTCGACTGGTTCAACCCGATGATTCAGGAATCGATGGAGAAGATTCTGGACCGGCTTTCGGAAGAGAGTATCTCCCATATCCGCGACATGGAATCGTATCTGACCCGATGGGACTGCCGGTTCGTTCACGGCTTCCCGCCCGAATCCACCAGCACCTATCTGTTTCAGGTTTCAGGCGACGACATTCGAAATGCGCTGAATTCTTATGAAGAGCGACTCTGTTTCGTGGGCCATACCCATGAGCTTCGGCTCATCTCGGCGGACGGAGACCGGATCGACTATCCTCCGTTCGGCCGGGGGATTGCCGAATTGAATTCAGACACCCGTTACCTCATCAATGTCGGCAGCGTGGGTCAGCCCCGAGACGGGGATAACCGGGCCAAGTACGTGATCCGGGATACCGAGGAGGATACCCTGGAGGTTCGGTTCGTGCCCTATGACATCGAAACGGTGGTCCGGAAAATTCTGGGTGCCGGGTTGCCCGAATTCAATGCATATCGGCTTCGGTAGCGTCCGAATGAATCGAAGGATATAGGCGAACCCGAAGCGATTATTTGCCGAGCGCGGCACTCCGATTCATATATTCATTCAATAGATCGAACAGCCGCAAGACCGAATCGATTCCGATATGCTCGTCCGCGGCATGGTGGCTGCGGTCCCCGTCGGCGCCCCAGACCACCCCGGGAATGCCGTGGTCCGACAGATACCGCGCATCACTGGCCCCGTGTTCGGTGCCGGTCTTGGCGCCTTGGGCGACCTCCAGGAGCAGATCCAGGTAGGGGGATTCGCCGGCATAAAAAAGCGGCGCCTTGGAAAC
>JAABSQ010000650.1 GCA_011390315.1 Desulfobacteraceae bacterium | reverse complement strand
CATCGGTTTGCCGTCGAAAAGCACCTGGACGGAAAGCTCTTCTCCCGGGGAAACATCCGCCGGGTTTTTTAGCGGGACCAGTTCGAACTTCATACCGATCGGTTTTTCGACCGGATCCCCGTCCGGAAAAAATACCTTGGCGAACTGAGTCGAAAAAAAAGAGCTGATTACCCGCAGACCGGCTTGTTCTGCTGCCTGTCGCGTCAGGAGTTTTTTCCCCTCTGTGGTATTGACGCGGTATCCCCAGTCGCAGGATACGCCTGCCACGGAAACGGGTTCAACAATCCGGAATCGAACCCGCTCGGAATCGTCGATCCTCTGAATGCTTTCGGCGGGGATTTGGCGTCCGTCGGCCGCGTATGCCCACAATCGCTTTACACATTCGGGGTCGTAACGATCCTGCCGCTCCGGGGCCATGCCGCGGGCCACCACATACCCGTCGTCGGTTTTCTCTATCCAAAGATGATGCGCGTGACCCGCGTTTCCCATGAACAAAACCACGACCAGACAGGCAAACGATATTTTGATCCATCCCATGATGTGTTCTCCTTTAAGGTTCTTTTTTTTCAAAACTCGAAGGTGACGCCGCCGATGACGATGGCGCCCGGGGCGATGGTGTCCGCCCGGCCCCGGCTTCGAAAAATCGGGTATTCTTCATCAAAAAGATTCTCAACATTCAGATGGGCAGTGAACCGGTCGAAAAACCGGCGGGAAACGGAGGCATCCAGGGTGAAGTAGCCGCTTTCCTTCAATGTATTTTCGTTGTCGAAATAAATATCGGCGTAATAATTGGCAATCACGGACAGGTTGACGATTCCTGGATTTTGATATCGGAATCCGACATGAGCCTTGTGACGGGGGTCATTGGGAAGGTAGTTGCCCTCCAGATCGGCATCGTTCTCATCCTTTTTGATCTCTGAAATATTGTACGTGTAATTGGCGAAAACGGTTGCGTCAGTCCGGGGGGCCCACTCCAGTTCGGTTTCGATGCCGTAAATGTCCACCTCGCTGATGTTGTCGAGTTGGTACTCATACCGGGTTTTGCCGCCGGCAAAGGTGCCGGCGCCGATGAGACGGTCGCCGATATAATCCTCGGCAAAGGACTGGTAGAAGGTCAACCTGCCCCAGAGGCTGTCGGTCAGGAACCGCTCCGCACCCACATCATAGGCCCGGATTTCCTCGGGTTCCAGATCGGGGTTGGCTTCCCGGTAGAAGGCGCCGCCTCCGCGGACATGGACCTTGTACAGCTCGAACAGGCTGGGCGCCCGAAAACCCTTTCCACCGGAAGCCCGAAGGGTGGTTTTGTCATCCGGGTGCCAGGCGACGCCCAGCTTGGGAGAGAAACTGCCCTCGGTGTCGGAATCGAAGGTATTGTCATATGCGGGCTTTCCCGCACTCCCCCGGCTGTCCCGGTTGGCCCCGTCCGAGGTTCTGATCCAGTCGTAACGGGCCCCGAGGTTCACGATCAGGGTGTCTTCCAGGAAACGAAAATTCAAAGTTGAGAACGGTGAGATGAAACGCTGCTTGCCCTCTGCGCCGACGTCCCTTGGGCTGCCCACATATTCATCGTCGTAATCCCAGGTGGATTCCTTGAAAGCGGCGCCTAAAACAAGTTCCGCATGGGAACCCAGGGGAAGAAGTCCCTGAAAATCGCCCCCCCATGTAGTAGAAGGCATTTCTTCCATTCGCAGAAGCGACGTGAAATTGTCCTTGGCCGTATCCTGAAATGCGGTTTTATCTGCGCGATTCAGGTAGGCCACCCCTTTCAGGCCGAAGGAGTCCCCATTATGGGTGAAGTTCAACCAGTATTGATCGAGGGTTAGATCGTCGTAGAAGAATTTTCTCCCTTTCCCGGTTTCATGGTCGTAATACAAGGCTGTGAGCGAAATATCGGAGGCGGGGGTCAGGTCGTAAGTCGCTTTTCCGAGAATTTTTCCAACTTCCCGATGCCGTTTGATCTCGTAATCCTCCGGGTCTTCGGTCATATAAAACCCATCGCTTTCCTCGTAACCGCCGGCCAGCAGAAAGCCGAAATCATTGATTCTCTGACTGTGGAATCCGTATCCGCCGTAGGTGTCGGCAGTGCCCGCTTTGCCGCGGATCAAGGTTTGCCTCTCGGCTTCGGGCGTTTTGGTGATAATGTGGATGACGCCGCCCAACCCCTCTGAACCGTATAGCGTCGAAGTCGGCCCGCGCACGATTTCAATGCGTTCGATCGTTTCCTTGGGGATGTGGCCCCAGGCCACCCAGGCGATGGCGTTGTTGAAATTGTCGTTCTGCGGCGCCCCGTCCACCAGAACCAGAATTCGGTTGCTGCCCACGCCGCGCATTTTCAACGGGCTGACGATGCCGTTGGTTTGCAGGCCGAAATGTCGAAAATTATACATGCCCGGAACACTGCGGACGATGTCTTCCACACGCTCGAAGGGCGAGGCCATGAGTTCCTCGTTGGAGATGACCGTCACGCTCTGCGGTGCATCGAACACCGGTATCTCGGACCGGGTTGCAGAAACCACCACCTCATCCAGGCGATACACTTCATGGGCCTTCTCCTGAGCAGACAGCGATAACGGGTATCCGGAAATCGTTAGAGCCACTGCAACACAAATCCACCTGAGCCGTCCCATTGTTTTTCCTCCTTCAAGGTTGTCCTCGCCGGGCGGGTTGCCGCAAACGAAGGCGATCCGTCTCTCGCCGTCGGGCTTTCGCCGGAGGCGGGTCCAGTTTTGAATCCGGTTGCAGGCCCGGTAAACCCGGTCCGGGATAGCGGCGACCCGGCTCGCCCGGCCCGCGGCCGCGTCGCTTTCCATCTCCGTCAGGCCGGCCCCGGGTATCGGTTCGATCATGCCGCCCAGCTCCGGCAGGATCACGGTGGTGAGAGCCTCCACCCGCCCGGTCTAAAACCCGGTGGCAGACGCCCAGGACCTTGCCCCCGCCCCGGATGTCCAGAAAGACCATGTCGGCCGCTTCATGGCTTTCGGCCACCGTGCGGGAAGAAACCGTCTCT
>JAABSQ010000649.1 GCA_011390315.1 Desulfobacteraceae bacterium | reverse complement strand
TGGCGAACATCCGCAAGTCGAGGACATGCCCGTGCCGCTCCCGGAAGAGGGCCGCTCCCGCCGCCAGAGATTCGGTCAGGGCCGCGTTGATGATAAAGACGAACAGGGAGCACTGCATGAATCCTTTCCAGTGGGGGTCCAAAAACAAAAAGGCCGCGAAGAACGGGCGGGTTTGCCCTTGCCTTCGTGGCCTTGGTTACAATGATTGCTACACTTGTTTGTCGGGGTATTTCAACGCCTTCTTGGCGTTTGAATATCCGGGAGACCTCTTAACGCAAATATGTTGGTGTTGTCAACACCCTTTTCAGGAATTGTGTTTCACGGCTCAATCCGATGACCGGCTGATTTCATTACGGAGTTGCCGGATTTCCTCAATTGACAATCCAGTGGCCTGAGCGATCTGCTCTTCGGTCAGAATGCCCAGCAGGAGAAGATTTCGGGCGGTTTCTTTCCTGCCTTCTTCCCTGCCTTTCTCCACGCCCTTCTCCACGCCCTTCTCCATGCCAATACGTTCGGCGGTGGTGACATACGGCATTTTGATTCCCTCCTCGTACTTCGTGAGTTCTCGATGATAATCCTTCTCCAGATCGTTCGGAAGCGCCATGATCCAATCGATGAACCGGTACAGGTCGATGATCTCCTGTTTGGTCCATCCCCGGCGGTACAGGGATTTGCTCAGGTTCAGCTTGGATGTCAACCGTTCCTGATTGTCTTTCCGGGTCTCCATGGTGCGCAGATGCGCCATGACCACCACGGCGAACGGATTGGAAAAGGCTTCCAGAACCGGCCATTGATCCCTGAATGCCAGGAGCTTCACCGAAGGAAAGCGGAAGGTGTTGCCGCATCCCCAGAGTTCCTCTTCGTATACTTCCACATGCCAGTTCGGATTGTCGTCCGCGAGCACGGCCAGACTCACCACCGGCCGCTTGTAAAGATCGTGAATCCGGTAGTGATAGACGAACACCCGGTGGCCGAACGCCTTCTCTTCCCGGCCCTGGACTTCCACGTGAACCAGGACCCATGCTTCCTCTCCGTCCTTTTTCCAGACCTTCACCAGCTGATCGGCCAAGCGGAACCCGACCTCGGATTCCCGGGTGATCTGCCGGAGTTCCTTATCCAGCAGTTCATAGCCCCGGGACCAATCGATCTCCCGGGCGATGTGGGGAAAGAAAAATTCCATGAATTCCTGGAAATAAGCGCTCAGGATTTCTTTCCAGGGGCTGTCGTAGTCGTCTCGGGCCGTCATGTAAGCGGGATGTCGTGATATTCCAGTGTGCGTGATCAGGTTTTCGGTGAAAGCGCCGATTTTTTTATTTATTATAGAATCATCCGTTGATTCCGTCAATCATTTCAGCAGGCCATCATACTGCTTTTTCCGCCTGTTTCCGGCGGCGGACTTCGTTGACATCCACCACCACGTCCTGCAGGGGTTGGCGGCCCGTGGATTTGGCCGTCCCTTCAAAAGACAAAATTCAGATCATTTCAACTGGAAAAGGATGCTGATTTCCAGCGGCGCCGGGCCGCTGAAGAGCCCTGGGGGCGGAGGCGGAAAAGGGGCTGCATCCCGCACCGCCTTGAGGGCCGCCTGATTCAGGAGCCGGTGCCTGGAAGGCTCCGCCGGGGCCGCATCGGTGGCGCGGCCGTCCGGATGGAGGATAAACCGGACCGCGACCGCTCCCTCGATCCGGCGCCTGCGGGCGGCAAAGGGATAATGCTTGTGTCGCTCGATCATCGCCCGGACCGTATTGAAATACGCTTGTGAGGCCCCTTTGTCGGGCTTTGTCGAAGGGGCGGATCGGGCAGGCGTCGAGGTCGATTCATTCGCCGGGGGTTGCGGAGCGACATTCGACGGTTCGGCCGGCGGACGCCAGGCACGGGGTTCGACTGTGGCGACCTTCGGGGGAGGGGGAGCGGCCATCGGTTCAACCACGGAGGGCCGGGGCATGATCGGTTTCGGCGCGACAGGTCGCGGCGGGGGTTTGGTGACCGGTACGGAAGGAACCGGCGGCACACGGGGTGAAAGGGGAGGCGGAGACGTCCGGGAGCGTCGAGGGGGCTTTGGAATGGATCTGGCTGCCGGTGCTTCCGGGGCCGGCAATTCAATTTCGATGTATCGGACATTCTCGGTCCGGTACACATCGGCGATTCGAACCAGGATCACCGCATGAATCCCGATGGAGAGGATCAGGAATCCACGCAGAAGCCAGTTGGATTGACCGTGGCCGGAACCCGCCATGGCAGCCGTTCTCACCGGAAATCCTTTTCGGTCGCCAGGCACAACCGACCGGCGCCGGCGGCTTTGGCCACATCCATGACGGCAACCGCCTGATTGAGGATCACCGAGCGATCCGCCTTGATCGTCACCAGCCGATCCTCCGCGCCGTCAATGCGGGATTGAAGCGCCTGGAACAGCTCATTCAGGGCCACCTCCCGGCCCTCCAGAAAGGTCCGGCCGTCGGCATCCACGTGGACGGTGATCTCCTTCCGGGTCTGGGTGCGGGCGGCCTCGGCCCGGGGCAGCTTGACATCGATCCCTTCCTCCACCATGAAATTGGTGGTCAACAGAAAATAGATGAGAAGCAAAAAGACGATGTCGATGAGCGAGGTCAGCGGGGCCTGAACCGTATACCGGGGTCTTTTTTTCCGATGCACCAGCATGCTTTAATTCTCCCGGAGTGCGGCGAGCCGTTTGATAAACCCCACGGCGCCGGTCTGAAGCCGGGCTTCATAGCGATCCACCCGGGCCGTCAGGTAGCTGTGGGCCACCATGGCCGGCAGGGCCACGGCCAGCCCCAGTGCGGTGGTCAGCATCGCCTCCCAGATGCCGCCGGCCAGCACCGCTGCGTTGACCTTGCCGCCCATCTCCTGGATAATCATAAAGGCCTTGATCATGCCGATCACGGTTCCGAGCAAGCCGAGCAACGGGGCGATATTGGCCACCGTGGCCAGGGTCTGAAGATAGCGGGACAACTCACGGACTTCCTCTTCGACGGCATGGACCAGCACCGTTTCCAGGGTCTCCCGGTCCTGGTACATTACCTCGATTCCCTGCATCAGCACTCTCCCCATGGGGGATCGGCTCTCCCGGGCCGTTTGCAGGGCCGCCTCGCGAGCCCCCTCGGCGATATGGTCCGTCACCCGGTCCGCCACCCACCAGCCCCGCCTTCCCAATACCGTAAACCGGATAAACCGCTCGGCGAAAACGGCCAGGGCCAATACCGAACAGAACAGAATCGGGGTGACCAGCACCCCGCCTTTGGCTAAAAACTCGAGCATCACCACCTCCTCGCCCGGTATTCGTCATTCATCGTTGTCAGAATCGTTCTTGAATGTCGGCCGTTCCGTCGAAATCGAGGTCCTTTTCACGCCGGACCACCGATTGATCGGAATTATAGTATTCCCACAGGTCCGGCCGGCCGTCCCGGTTGCGGTCCTCTTCCACCCGAATGATCCGCCCGTCTTCATAGTGGTGCCAGAGATCGATTCTGCCGTCCCCGTCGGTGTCTTTTTCGGCCAGGACGGCGGATTCATCCGCGTCGTAGCGCCAGGTCAGATTCAGGCCCGTCGATCCGTTCTCGGCCTCCCTGGAAAGGATGATCCGTCCCTCGGGTCCGTATTCCTCCACCAGAACCGCCAGACCGGCCCCGGCATCGAAAACCTCTTTTTTGCGCATCACCTCATCCGCGTATTCACGCCGTTCCAAAAGACGCCCCTGGGAATCGGTCATCTCCATGACCCGGCCCGAAGCCGAATGGTCCTCCCGCACGGTGGTCTCAAAATACCCGTCACCGTCCTCATCCAGATTCGATCGGACAAGCGACCCGTCGCGGTAGATCCGCTCGGCATCCGCCGTGCCGTCGTGATCCCGGTCCTGTTCGATGCGGGTAAGCAGACCGGCCTCATAATACCGCCAGGTATCGGGCCGGTTGTCCCGATTGGTATCGAATGTCTCCTTCTGGATGGCGCCCTGATCAAAGACGATGGTCCGTTCCGGGCGGCCGTCCCGGTCCTCGTCCACCTCCTGAATCTCCGGCTGATCCTCCCGAAATCGGGTGAGAACCGACCGGTCCGGGAAGATCTCTTCCACCGTCACCAGGGTTCCGTTTTTGAATCGGCTGATTCGGACCGGTCCGCCGGCCGGCCCCCCGGATTCGCGCATGAGAACCGGTCGCCCCCGGTCGTCGAATTCGGTGAACCGGTCCATTTGTCCGTCGTGGTCGGTATCTTCTTCCCGGGAGACCGGAACTCCCTTTTTCCATCGGGTCAGAATGTCAAAGGCGCCGTCGCCGACGGTATCCCGCTCAATTCGCACCCCATCCCCTTTTTGGTAATGCTGACGGGTATCCATTCGGCCGTCCCGGTCGGTGTCGATTTCCAGCAGAACGAGATCATCGGAGTCATTCAGGTGGGCGATCTGATCGACCCTGCCGTCCCGATCGGTATCCTGTTCGACCATCCGGCCGCCGGCGGAAGCCGAAGCGATGGTCGCGACAAAACACAAAAGCCCGTAAATGATATAAATTCTTTTTAGAAGGATCATCGATTCATTCCAAAAAAGGATTTTCCCAAATCTTGTCTCCATTCCCTGAAAACAAAAAAAGCCGCGAACACAAGAGGCGATACCGCGCCCGCTGCCTTCGTGGCTTTATTGATTGAAAAGGGGTTGCTGAAATTTTGAAAAGGACACCTTCTTGGCGTCACAATGTAAGCGAGGATGTATATGAATTCCCGGAAGGAAGTCAAGCAAAAATCCGTTTCAGACCGACAGCCGCTTCCACCGCAACAGATGGGCCGCGATATATCGGAACCGGCGAAGGTGAAGTCGAACCCTTCCGGAAATCCGAGGGGCTCCAATCCTCTACGCCCCCGCAAGAACCGATGTCAATCCGAAAACCGATATGGTAGGTTATTCGAAAGGGCCTGAAAAAAACTGTTGACAAATAAGAACAAATATTATTTAGGATAACCATGAAACAAGAAAGCGCTGAAGATAAAACCCGTGAGTTTGTCGACCTTTGTCACGAGCATGGTCTCAAAGTAACCCCCCAGCGGGTGACGATTTACCGGGAGATTATCACTATGGACACCCATCCGACCGCCGATGCCATTTATCAGATCGTGAAGAAAGAGTATCCCAACATCTCCTTCGACACGGTCAACCGCACCCTTCAAACCTTTGCGGATATCGGCCTGGTGGATGTGATGGAGGTCTTCGGCGGGGCCAAACGGTTCGATCCCAATGTGGACGACCACCATCACCTGCATTGCATCCGGTGCGGTCATGTGATCGATTTCTTCAATCGAACCTATGATGAACTGGATGTGCCCGAAGAAATACAGGAAGAATTCACAGTCCTCGGCAAGCGGGTGGTTCTCAAGGGCATCTGCAAGGCCTGCGCCGCATAAGGTGCCCAGAATCCGGCATCACGCCGGTTGAGCGCCGGATCTATGCCGATTTTTTCAAACCGCCAAATAAAAAAAGGAGTCCGAACCAATGGCTGAAAAGAAACTCAAAAAAGTCTGCAAATGCGAAAATTGCCATAATGAAGCCGAAATGGTGGTTACATGCAGCTTGGAACCGATCGAAGTCGAAAAGAAATCGGCCGATACGGAGCCCCCGGCTCGGAATGAATCGGGGAAGGTTCGGGGACAAGCGGTGTGTTCCCATTGCGGAAACGAAGCGGATATGTGGGTGGATCTCGATTGATCGACCGATAACGCCGCGGCAGACCGCATCTTTGCAGATCTTGAGTATTCGACCCTCTCCGGAGCGATTCTGAGCGGGTCTCTTTGATTCACCAATTAATTCTCTTTAGAGAAAGGAGTATTCCATTTTGAAAAGCATAAAAAAATCCCAGACAGAGAAAAATCTTTTAACCGCCTTTGCCGGCGAGTCTCAGGCGCGAAACCGCTACACCTATTTTTCCGGTGCGGCCAAAAAGGAAGGCTATGTCCAGATCGCGGACATTTTCGATGAAACGGCCAACCAGGAAAAAGAGCATGCCAAGCGGTTTTTCAAGTTCCTCGAAGGCGATGATCTGGAAATCGTCGGCGCCTTTCCGGCCGGCGTCATCGGGTCGACCTACGACAACCTGACCGCGGCCGCCGCCGGCGAGCGGTATGAACATACCGAAATGTACCCCGGCTTTGCCAAGGTCGCCCGGGACGAAGGCTTTGATGCGGTCGCCATGGTCTTCGACGCGATTTCCGTGGCCGAGAAACAGCATGAGAAGCGGTACGTGGAACTGGCCGGCAACATCAAGGCCGACAAGGTGTTCAAGCGCGACGCGTCGGTGATGTGGCGCTGCCGCAACTGCGGCTATCTCCATGAAGACACCGCGGCCCCCCGGATGTGCCCGGCCTGCGCCCATCCTCAAGCCCATTTCGAAATTCTGGGTGAGAACTGGTAGTATTCTCCCGCGCGGGGGCGTTTCTCCCCGCCCGATTCGATGATCCTGCGAACCGCCTCACGAATACGGGCGGTTCGCCCTGAATCTGTATTGACACGCCCGCCACCTTGCCATAGACTGGCTACGCCATGTCTACCTGGAATCCCGACAGCCCGTATATTGCACCGTTGGCCTTTCGACTTCGCGAATCCGTGGAATACCGCCTGACCCGAGGGGTCCAGCCGGTGCTTCTGCTTCGGTATCCACTGCGGGTGAACGTCATCCATCCGATGTGGCGGCCGGTGCTGGAGATCCTGAAGTCGGGCCGCTTCGTCCTGTTTCACCGAATGATGGCCGTTCTCAGAAAACTGGACCCGGATGAGACCCATGCCTTTCTGAAGAGCCTGGTCTTTGAAGGCTTCATAGACATGCGGGGCGCGCCGGCCATGGACGAGTTCCCCACCGTTTCGGTCGTAATCAACGCCTCGGAACCCGAGGACCTGATCACCTGCCTGAAATCGCTGGGCCAGATGGTCTATCCCCGGGAACGCCTTCAGATTCTGGCTGCCGGCCCCGTTTCCGACGAACTGGCGCGCAAGGTCGGGGAAACCTTTCCGGAGGTTCGGGTATTGCAGATGCCCGACCGGCCTTCGTCGGCTGAATGCCGAAACCGGGCCGCCCGGGAGGCCGCCGGCGAGTTTCTGGCCTTCACCGACGCTCGCTGCAAAGTTCCCCATGCCTGGCTGCAGGAGCTGCTTCCGGCTTTTCAGGACGAGGCCCTGGGCGCCGTGGGCGGCGGCACCGATTTTTTTTATGAGTATTCCGAATTCGATCGCTACCTGCAATTTCGCTCTCAGATGAACCGGGCCGAGGAATTCGTCCGATTCAGCCCGGCCGAGCCGTTTATCCCCATCGCCGCCTGGAATGTTCTGGTCCGGCGGTCGATTTTCGAATCGGTGGGCGGCTTTCAGGAGGCGTTGAGCCCCCCCGGAGAAGCCGATTTTTTCTGGCGGATTCAGGAGGCGGGTTACGGATTGGAATACCGTCCCCTCGGAAAGGTGCATCAACTGCCCCGGGACCGATTTTTTTCCTTTCTGAAACAGAATTACCTGAGCGGCCGGGCGGAACCGGTGGTTCAGAAGCGCCACCCGGCCAAGATCAAGCCGTTTCTGGCGCCCGTTCTGGAATCGCTTCTGTGGCTGCAGGTGATCATGGCCTTTCTTCTGGGAACAAGCTTCTTGCTGATATCAGCCCTCGCCCTCTTTTTCGTGGATGCGGGCATCAAGTACATCCGGGTCCGGCGCAGGAATCTGCCCATCGGCCCGCACCATGTCCTGCTGACATCCCTCAAGGCGGATTTGAAGTTTCTCCACTACTGCACCGGTTTCGTGTCCCGGCACTACCTGCTGGTCGGAGTGCTGATGCTCAATCTGCTGCCGGTGCCCGCGGCGGTGATCTTTCTGGCCCACCTGACCGCCGGCATTATGGACTACAGCTCCCGCATGCCCCAGACCAAGATCATCTCCTTTTTCATCTTCTTCACCATGGAGCAGTTATCCTATCAGGCGGGCCTCTGGCACGGGTGCATTCAGGAACGCTGTTTCAAACCCCTTCGGCCTCAGCAGGTGATCCTTCGGCGGGACCTGTGGACCGATGATCTGGAAACACCGTTTCAGCAGGGGTTCGACACTTCGGGTAAGCCCAAGAAGTCGGTTTCGGGATGATCCCTTCTTCCATTCAAAACAATCATCCAGGGTAACCGTCACACCCGCTGACGTGTTCAATACCTCCCCGCACAATCCCCGCCGATTCGGATTTGACTATCGGCCTCATCCTTCATTCTGTCTCATACGGCCGAACCGCCGCCGGATAATTGTATTGACAGAAAACCGGGCTTTTGCGATATTCTTCAGGTGAAGAAAGTTGAAAAATGACAACCAATTAAACCGAAGGAGGCGTGAATGAAGAAGATGCTGCGGAGAATGGTCGTTCTGGCAATGGTTGTGTTCATGGCGGGCGGGGCGGCCCAGGCCGCCGAAACGGTGGTCGGGGTGGACGCCAATTTTATGCCCTTTGAATTCAAGGTGGACGGCAAGCTGACGGGTTTCGACGTGGATTTGTTCGAGGCCATCGCCAAGGAAATCGGTCTGGATTTCAAATGGCAGACCATGGATTTCAACGGCATCATCCCCGGCCTGCAGTCCAAGAGCATCGATGCGGCCATCGCCGGAATCACCATCAAATCCGAGCGGGAAAAGGTGGTCGATTTTTCCCACCCCTATTACGACTCCGGGTTGATCATCCTGGTGGCCGCCGATAATGAAGACATCAAGGTCCTGGAAGATCTCAAGGGGAAACGCGTGGCCACCAAACTGGCGACCACCAGTGAAGATTATCTGAAAAAGAACGTGGATACCAAAGAGCTGAAACTGCTTCCCAATACCGACAATCTGTTCATGGAACTGATGACCGGCGGGGTGGACGCGGTCTTCTTCGATTCTCCGCCGCTGCTCTATTTCGCCAAGAACCAGGGCAAGGGCAAGGTCAAAACGGTCGGACCCCTCTACCAAGGCCAGCCCTACGGCATCGCCTTCCCCGAAGGCAGCCCCCTGCGGGAAAAGGTGAACATCGCTCTGCTCAAGTTCATGGAAGACGGCACCTACGACAAGCTGTATGAAAAATGGTTCGGCGCCTCTCCGAAGTAAAAAAGGCGCTGAAACACCATTGCAGGTATCGGGAGAGCAGGGTCCAGGCCCTGCTCTCTTTGTATCCGGAACCAGCCATTCGGGGCGCCGCATCCGTCATCGACCGGTCGGCCGCCCCTTCCAATTCAAAACAAGAGGAAGCATGATCCATGGGCACCGGCTTTGAATTCAAGTTCAGCGTCATCTGGGAATCGATCCCCATTCTCCTGACCGGAGTCAAACTCACCATTTTCATCACCGCCTTCGGCCTTCTCCTGGGGTTTCTTCTGGGAACCATAACAGGGCTGATGAAAATCTCCCGCAACCCGCTCATCCGCCGAATGGGAGGGTTTTATGTCGAGAGCGTCCGGGGCACGCCGCTGATGGTCCAGGTCATGTTCATCTATTTCGGGCTGCCCCTGGCGGTCGGCACTCGAATCCCGCCGATCGTCGCCGGCATCACCGCCATCGGGATCAATTCCGGAGCCTATATCGCGGAAATCGTTCGGGGGACCTTTCAGTCCATCGAACGGGGCCAGACCGAAGCCGGCCGATCCATCGGGCTGACCCATTTTCAGACCCTCTACTATGTGGTCTGGCCCCAGGCCTTCAAACGAATGATCCCGCCGCTGGGCAACCAATTCATCATCAGCCTCAAAGACACCTCCCTGCTGGTGGTGGTCGGGGTGGGCGAACTGACCCGGACCGGGCAGGAGATCATCGCCGCCAATTTTCGGGCCTTTGAAGTCTGGCTGGCGGTGGCGGTGATGTATTTCATCATGACCATGTCCATCGCCAAGGTCTTGAACATCATTGAACGAAAACTGGAGATTTGACCATGATCGAAATCCGGCAGCTCCATAAAAGCTTCGGAAGCCTCGAAGTCTTGAAAAACATCGACCTCACCGTGTCGGCCGGAGAGGTGACGGTCATCATGGGCCCGAGCGGATCGGGCAAAAGCACCCTGCTCCGGTGCATCAACCGGCTGGAGGATATCACCTCGGGAACGGTCATCGTCGACGGCTACGATGTGACCGACAAAGCCACCGACATCAACTTCATCCGCACCGAGGCCGGCATGGTCTTTCAGCAGTTCAACCTCTTTCCCCACATGACCACCCTGGGGAACGTCACCCTGGGCCCCCTCAAGGTACGAAAGATGAACCGAAAAGAGGCCGAAAATCTGGGGCGGGAGCTTCTCGCCAAGGTGGGCCTGAAAGACAAGGCCGATACCTATCCGGACCACCTGAGCGGCGGCCAGAAGCAGCGGGTGGCCATCGCCCGGGCCCTGGCCCTGAAGCCCAAGGTGATCCTCTTCGACGAACCCACCAGCGCCCTCGACCCGGAGCTGGTCGGCGAGGTCCTCGACGTGATGAAGCAGCTCGGCCGGGAAGGCATGACCATGGTGGTGGTGACCCATGAAATGGGGTTCGCCCGGGAGGTCGCCGACCGGGTCATCTTCATGGACGGAGGAGATCTTCACTCATCCGCGGCATGAGCGGACCAAGAGTTTTTTGGGGAAGGTGATTTAAGGAGGCAAACAGCATGGGCATGGCAACGGACGATTTGAATTTCAAACCACGGCTTCAAGTAATCAATGAGCACCAGATCGCTCAACTCCATATGGCGACCCTGGAAGTGCTGGAGCGTACCGGCATCAAGATCACCCACCCGAAAGCGCTGGAGATTTTCGCAGCC
>JAABSQ010000648.1 GCA_011390315.1 Desulfobacteraceae bacterium | reverse complement strand
GGGGCACAAACGGCATCCCACCATCGAGGATGACGTGATTATCTACTCCGGGGCTACCATTCTGGGCGGAGATACGGTTATCGGGCAACGGTCGGTCATCGGCGGCAATGTCTGGATCACCAAATCGATTCCGCCCAATACCAAGGTGTTTATGGAGACCCCCAAACTCGTTTATCGTTAAATTCATACGAGGTGAAACATGCATATTTTCAGCAACATGCAGCATACCATCGGAGACACCCCTCTGGTTCGGTTGAACCGTGTGACGGCGGACCTGGATGCAGAAGTCCTGGCCAAGCTGGAGTTTTTCAATCCCCTGGGCAGCGTCAAGGACCGGATCGCCGCTTCCATGATCGATGAGGCGGAAAAAGCGGGCAAGATCGGCCCCGATACCCTGATCGTGGAGCCCACCAGCGGCAACACCGGCATCGCCCTGGCCTTCATCTGCGCGGCCAAGGGATACCGGCTTCGGCTGACCATGCCGGAGACCATGAGCGTCGAGCGCCGCAAGCTGTTGAAGCATCTGGGGGCGGAACTGGTGCTGACCCCGGGCGATCAGGGCATGAAGGGCGCCATCGAAGAGGCGAGCCGGCTTCACGGCAAGGGGGACAATGTGTTCATGCCCGATCAGTTCAACAACCCCGCCAATCCCAAGGCCCACAGGGAAACCACCGCAGAAGAAATCTGGGCGGACACCGACGGTCAGATCGATGTATTCGTGGCGGGGGTGGGGACCGGCGGCACCGTCACCGGGGTGGCCCGGGTGCTCAAGGAACGGCGGCCGGAGGTGCGGATTGTGGCCGTGGAGCCCGAGGATTCTCCGGTGTTGTCTGGCGGATCACCCGGCCCGCACAAAATTCAGGGGATCGGGGCCGGATTTGTGCCCGGTGTCCTTGACCAAAACCTGATCGATCGGGTCGTCAAGGTAGGAAATGAGGAAGCCTTCGACACCGCCCGAAAGCTGGCCAAGATGGAGGGCATCCTCTGCGGCATCTCATCCGGAGCGGCGGTGGCTGCAGTCCGCCGTCTGGCGGAGATGGAAGACATCAAGGGAAAGCGGGTGGTGGTGATACTGCCGAGCACCGGGGAGCGGTATATCAGTACGCCTTTGTTTGAAGAGTAAATCTCATTTTTAAGTTGAATTTTGGGCTGTCATATTTGACTTGGGACTTACAGAGACCAAAATTACATTGGTGTTTATAACCAGCCTCATGATAATTCTTTTAGCCATTCGTCCATATCGCTGTCTTTCAACTTCTTCTCATTCCAAATTCTTTCGGTTTCAGAGAAAAGCCTTTGCGAAAAATAATCTCCTAAAATTCGCTTGATATCTTTTAGTTTCTGATCTGAAATATCCATAGAAAAAAGTTTTAGAAGCTCCAGTTGGAGATCGGTCAATTTGGTGGCATGCTTCATTTTCGAAATCCTTTCTTTTGACAGGTCCGAAAGGCGGCATTACGCAACTTCTTTGATTGCGAGTTCAACTCCATCAATAACGGGTAACGGAAGATTCCTGTGAATTCTGAAAAGGACCCATTCTTCCAGGACTTCCTTCAACTCTTCCCGACAATCTTCCAACTGACCTGCGTTCGCATAAACACCGTTACATTCCGGAATTTCGCCATAGAAGGTCCCGTCCTCTTGCAGAATTTCATACTTGGCGTGGCTGAGCGCCGCTTGAATATATTCTGAAATCATTGAGGATTACCTCCTTTTCTTCGTCAAGAAGACGCATAATTTAAATATCCTTTTCGGCCTTGATCATCGTTTCGGACAAGCCTGAAGGCTATGCAGGCCACCCCGGGATCTTTTTTCCGGGCCGGGAAGCTGTCTGAGCGAATGCGAGTTCTTGCCGGTCCGGAAAAAAGATCCCGGGATGGCCGAAACGGTGATCGCGGCCTCCTTTTCCGAAGTCTTCATAAGATATTCTATAACTCCCCAGGGTGAAAATGCAATGCACAAAAAAGCGTTTTTATGCATTTCTCGTGTCCGTCGGCCCCTTCGGTGAATTTCCGATTGTACATTTTTTCATATGTCGATATGTATTATCCAGATTTTCATGGTTTTTAAGGATGTTGATATAATAGAACGGCCTTGCATTGTAAAACATCGAGGGACAATCAGAAACCCTGGAATAACATGATCCTGACCATTCTTCTGAGTATTATCGGGGCGATCATAGGCGGCGCCGTTCTGGATGGGGGCGGCGCGGTCATGGGGCTGGTCCTGGGGTGTCTGGCCGCTGTGGTGGTCAACCTGAAGCACCGGGTGATGCGCCTGGAGCAGCGGCTTGCCAGCCTGACGGCCCTTCGGGCTGTGGGAAGCAAACCCGGTCGAAAGCCGGACGCCACACCGGAACCGGAGACCGAACCCGCCCGGCCGCCCGTATCTTCCGCCGCGGAAGGACCCGCTTCCACCCCGCCTGAATCTTCGGCATCCGAAACCAGGCCCCCTTCCTCGGAACCGCCCCCTCTGCCCTGGGAAAGATCCGAATCGCCCCGAATCATTCCGCTGAAGCGGCAGGAAAAGAAGACCTCCGCCCATGAGAATGCCGAAGCAACCGCTTCCGCAACGGAACCGGAGGAAGATATCGTATCCCGAATCACGGGCGCTGTTCGAGATTTCTTCACCGGCGGCAACCTGGTGGTGCGCATCGGGGTGGTCATCCTTTTTTTCGGGGTTGCGTTTCTGCTCAAGTTCATCGCGGAAAGAACCGTCTTTCCCATCGAATTCCGGCTGGCCGGGGTGGCATCGGGGGCCATCGGACTGCTGATTCTGGGATGGCGTCTGCGGGATTCCCGACCCGGTTACGGTCTCATTCTTCAGGGCGGGTCCATCGGAATGTTGTATCTCACCCTGTTTGCGGCGGCCCGGCTTTACGGTTTAATACCCTTGCCCCTGACATTCGGGTTGATGGTGGGCCTGGTGGTGCTTTCGGGGGCTTTGGCGGTGCTTCAGGACGCCAAAAGCCTGGCCGCTTTCGCCGCCGCCGGCGGGTTTCTGGCGCCGGTGCTTACCTCCACCGGGCAGGGCAGCCATGTCATGCTTTTTTCCTACTACGCCCTTCTCAACGCCGGGATTCTTCAGGTGGCCTGGTTCAAGGCCTGGCGGCCGCTCAATCTTCTCGGATTCATCTTCACCTTCGTCATCGGCGCCGGATGGGGGTACCAGTATTACCGCCCGGAATACTTCACTACCACCGAACCTTTTCTGATTCTGTCCTTTCTTTTCTTCGTGGCCATTTCCGTGCTCTTCGCCTTTCGCCGGCCTCCCCGGCTCAAAGGATATGTGGACGGCGCCCTGGTTTTCGGGCTTCCCATTGTGGTTTTCGCCCTTCAGGTTCGACTGGTAAGAGATTTCGAATACGGCCTGGCCATCAGCGCCCTGGCACTGAGCGGTTTTTACATCCTCCTGGCGACGCTTCTCTGGAGACGGAAGGCGGAAGGCATGCGGATGCTGACCGAGGCCTTTCTGGCCCTGGGCGTGGTTTTCGGCAGCCTGGCCGTTCCGCTGGCTCTGGACGGCCGGTGGACCGCGGCGGCGTGGGCCCTGGAGGGTGCGGCCCTGGTCTGGGTGGGGGTGCGTCAGAAACGGACGCTGACCCGAATTTTCGGGCTTTTCCTGCAATGGGGGGCGGGTGCGGCTTTTTGGGTATCGACCGGGTCGGCCTTTCCGATTTCCACCGGCAGGCTGCCGGTTGTAAACGGGCTCTACCTGGGGGCGCTGACGGTGGCTTTGGCCGGTCTCTTTTCCGCCTATTACCTGGAACGGCATCAAGAATCCCTGCGCAAATGGGAAAGCGGTTTTCATTGGGTGATGCTTGCCTGGGGACTCTTCTGGTGGATCGGGGCGGGCATCCATGAGATTCGCCTTTACGCACCGGCGCCGGACCGGGTGGCGGCGGGACTGCTGTTTGCGGCCTTCAGCGCCGCGGTCATGGGGCGGATCTCCAGGGGCTTGAATTGGCGGGGAATCGGGTACCCGCCCATGGCCTTGTTGCCGGTTATGGGACTGATCGCTATGGAACGGTTTTCGAACGGCCCCGCCATCCATCCCTTCGCCCGATGGCATGTCCTTGCCTGGGCCGCGGCATTCGCGGCTCACTATGATCTGCTGAGGCGGTTTGAAACGCGGTGGCCCTCGGAGGGGGTTTGCATCTGGCACCTGGGCGGGCTTCTGCTGGGGGTCTTCCTGCTGACTTGGGAGGCGGCCTGGTGGGTCCACCGGTGGGTGGCCGGGGCCGATACCTGGCGGTTCATTACCTGGATCGCCGTACCCGGCGCGGCGGTGCTGCTGCTTCTGGCCCGGGGCGAGCGGATTTCCTGGCCGGTGGGCCGGTTCTCAAGGGAGTATCTGTCTATCGGACCGGGAATGCTTTGCCTTTTTATCTGGCTGTGGGAATTCGGGGCCGCCGTCCATCCCGGCAATCCCCGGCCGCTGCCCTATTTGCCGGTGCTCAGTCCTTTGGATGCAGCCCAGATGTTCGGCTTCGCGGTCCTGTTCCGGTGGCTCCTGAATGCACGGGTCCGGAAAAACCCGGAGGTGCCGGACTCGGCGCTCCGCATCCTCTATTTCGCCGTTGCCTTGGCCGTTTTTTTCTGGCTCAACGGGCTGACCGCCCGCACGGTTCACTACTGGGGCGGGGCGCCGTTCACGGCCCGGGCGCTGTTCGGATCGGTGTTGTTCCAGGCGGCCATCTCCATTCTGTGGGCCCTCACCGCCTTCGTCGTCATGGCCGTCTCCGCCCGAAAGGGAAGCCGAACGGTCTGGTTCGCCGGAGCGATCCTGCTGGGGTGCGAGGTTCTGAAACTCTTCGTGGTGGACCTGGACGGCAGCGGAACCATCGCCCGAATCGTCTCTTTTCTGGCGGTGGGCGGGCTGATGCTGGTGATCGGCTATGTGTCGCCCCTGCCGCCCCGAAAGGAAGACTCGGGATCGGGGGCCTCCCAAGCCGGGAATGAATCATCATGAAGTGCAAAGCCATTCAGTCTCTTCTTGCAACCCTTCTTTGGGCCGCATCGGCCTTTTCTTCGGCGTTTGCCGCGCATCCGTCTTCGGCGGATTTCGCCTTCGGCCTGGTTCTGGAGCCGGAGGGCCCCGGCGCCGTATATCAAGTGACCCCGCCGGATGAGGTCTACCGGCGGGTCACCCGCCCGGACCTGGGGGATATTCGGGTGTTCAACGCGAATGGAGAGCCGGTCCCCCACGCCCTGCGCCGACCGGACCCCGCGGAAGCCGGGGAAGAACCGCCATGGATTTCCCTTCCCTTTTTTCCCCTTTTTCAGGCCCCGTCCGAGGGCGGTGGGGATGTGTGGCTTCAGATCATTACCGACGATACCGGGGCCATCCTCCGCACCCGGCCGAAAAACCGAGGCGAAGCGGACATTCCCGGCGCCTATCTGGTGGATGCCGGGAAGCTGGCGGAGCCTCCGAATGCGCTTCGGTTGGATTGGACTCAGTCCGGCGACAGCCTGGTCGCCCGGGTGTCGGTGTCCGCCGGCCGGGATCTCGACGAGTGGGTCACCCTGGTACCCTCGACTACCCTGGTTCGCCTTCGGTACGGGGAGCACCGGTTGAGTCGGCAAACCATTCAACTGCCTCGGACCCGAGCCAGATACCTTCGCATCTCCTGGCCCGAAGCGGCCCGCTCGGCCCGGGTCACCGCCGTGGAGGCCCGGGGGGTTTCGAAATCCGACCGCTCGGCCAGGCGATATGTCCAGATTGCCGGGCATTCCACTGAAGCGGAAAAACCTGCTTTTGAATTCGAGGCCGAGGGGCGGTTCCCCGCGGACGAGGTGACGGTGCTGCTGACGGAACCCAACAGCCTGATTCAAGGCGCCCTGTTTTCTCGTCCCCGTGAAGAAGCCGAATGGCGGTTTCGGGCTCGGGGGCTTTTTCATCACCTGGTGGTGGAAGATACGGAACTGGTCGGTGATCCGGTGTCGATTCCCATCGTTTCGGATCGCTACTGGCGGCTGGAAATCGAGTCCGAAGACTCCGGACTGGGCGGAAGCCCACCGGTCTTGAAACTGGGGTATATCCCCCATGAACTCCTCTTCCTGGCCCGGGGTGCGGGGCCCTTTACCCTGGCCTTCGGAAGTTATCAGGCCGAACCGGCTGCGGCGCCGGTCAACCCCCTGCTTCAGATGGTGAACCGGAAGGACCGGGGCGGGCTGATTCAGCGGGCCTCGACCGGGGAGATGATTCCCCTGGCCGGAGCGGATGCCCTGATTCCCCCGCCGCCGCCCCTACCCTGGAAGCGGTATCTGCTCTGGGGGGTCCTGATCCTGGGGGTTGCAGCCGTGGGCTGGATGGCCCGGGGGTTGTACCGGCAGATGCAATCGACCTCGAACGGGGATTCCGAGCCTCCCCGGTGATACCGGTAGTCCCTCAGCCGGTGCGATTCTTTTCTTGACGCGTTTCATACTTCCTGATTAGTATTTTTTGAATTGGATCGAACGATAATGGCGTGGGACGCCTTTTGGAATAACCGAGTGGGGTGGAACTCCGGCATGTTTTTGTCGGGAGGAAAGGGGAGATATGAGCATTAATGTGGTGCATCAAATCGATGACGCGGTGAAGGTGCGGCATGTCCTGGTGAGCGTATCCGACAAGAGCGGTCTGGAGAGCTTCATTCCCGACCTGATGAATCTCAATCCGGAGCTGCGGATCTTTTCCACGGGCGGAACCTACGGAACAATAAAGGAGATCCTGGGAGAAAAGGCGGAAGGCAGCCTGACCCAGGTCTCCCAATATACCGGACAGCCCGAAACCCAGGGGGGTCTGGTCAAAACCCTGGATTTCAAAATCTACCTGGGGCTGTTGACCGAAACCTACAACAAGGCCCACCAGGGGGACCTGGAGCGGACCGGAGCGGCGCCCATCGATATGGTGGTGGTCAACCTCTACCCCTTTCAGGAGACGGTGGCCGAGCCCGACGTCACACCGGAGGCGGCCCGGGGCAATATCGACATCGGAGGGCCCTGCATGATCCGGGCTTCGGCCAAGAATTTCATCCGGGTGGCCTCGGTGGTGGACCCGGCCGATTATCCCATGATTCTTTCCGAAATGAAGACGCAAGGAGGAAAAACCTCATTGGATCTTCGGTTCCGTCTGGCCCGGAAGGCCTTTGAACACACCGCCGTGTACGACCGGGCCATTGCCGACTATCTGTCCCGTCAAACCATCGCCGACATTCGACAGTGCTATGAAAGGAGCTGACCATGGTCGATGATCTCAAAAAAATGTACAAAACCATCGTGGACGACCATTTTCCCCCCCGTATGGAGATCGCCTTTATTGATGAAAAAGACCAACGGCAGACCCTTTTTTATGAAAAGGCGACCTGGACCATCAACAAGGCCAAAAAAGGGCTCCGATATGGAGAGAATCCCGGCCAGGAGGCGGCCCTTTATCGGCTGGTGAACGGCAACCTGGTGCTGGGGGAGGTCGAGATCATTCAGCCGGGCCGGTATCTGGCTTCGGACATCGAACTGCTTCAGTCGGGAAAGCATCCCGGCAAGACCAACCTGACCGATGCCGACAACGCCCTCAACATCCTGCGGTATTTCCAGGACACCCCCACTGCGGTGATCGTCAAGCACAACAACCCCTGCGGGGTGGCCCAGGGCAAGGACCTGTCCGAGGCCTACGACCGGGCCTACATGGCCGACCGGGTGGCGGCCTTCGGCGGATGTATCGCTCTCAACCGGCCGGTGGACCCGGCCACGGCCAAGGCGATCTCCAAGCAGTACGCCGAGGTGGTGGTGGCCCCGGAATTCGAATTCGGGGTGATGGACATCCTGGCCCGGAAAAAGAACCTGCGGGTCATTCGAATAAAAAAAATGGAGCGGCTTCAGGACTTCGTGGGCCAGCGGTTCGTGGAATTCAAAAGCCTCATCGACGGGGGGCAGATCGTGCAGTGGTCCTTTGTCCCCAAAGCCCGGACCCAAGCCGATCTCAAACCGGCGGAGTGCGAATACCACGGCAAAACCTACCGCATCGAACGGGCGCCCACCGAAGCGGAATACACCGATATGCTCTTCGGGTGGCTGGTGGAGGCCGGGATCACCTCCAACTCGGTCATCTATGTCAAGGACCGGGTCACCGTGGGCATCGGCACCGGTGAGCAGGACCGGGTGGGGGTCGCCGAAATCGCCCGGGACAAGGCGTATCGAAAACTGGCCGACCGGTACTGCTTCGAGGAGTTCGGGACCCCCTACAATGAGCTCACCGATCTGGACAAGAAGAAGGCCGTTGATGAACGGGTGGCTGAAGAAAAGGGCGGGCTCATCGGATCGACCATGGTCAGCGATGCCTTTTTTCCCTTTCGGGACGGGGTGGACGTCGGCATTCGGGAAGGGATTTCAGCGGTGATCCAGCCCGGCGGTTCGGCAAACGACTACCAGGCCATCGAGGCCTGCAACGAAGCGGATGTGACCATGGTCTATACCGGCCAGAGGAGTTTCAAGCACTGAGTCGACCGTCCTCGAAGGTCACCGGTTTTCGGAAGGATCCGGAATGAAACTGAGCCTGAAGTATCGTTTTTTGCTTCCTGCCATCGCATTGATGATCATCGGCATGGGGGCCATCGCGCTGTTTTCTCAATACCGGTCCAGGAAGGCCCTGGAGGAGGCGATGGTGGGGCAGGTGCATCAGCAGTTGAATGCCACGGTCGGTTTTCTCGAATCCTGGCTCAAGAGCCAGGAGGTCAATCTCACCAGTTGGAGCCGTCAAAAGATTTTCTTGACTTCGGTGAGCGATTCTTTTATCGGCCGGGCCAGCCGGGAGTCGGCCGCTCAACAGCTCGAAATCCTGCTCCAGGATTATCCGCTCTATGAAAATATCAGCATCGCCGATACCGACGGGGAAATCGTCGCTTCTTCCGATAAGGATGCGGCGGGGAAGATTCGGGTGGGCGACCGCCGGTATTTTCAGGAGAGCCTTCAGGGAAAGGTGTTCTACTCCCGGGCCCTGAAAAGTCGGGCTACCGGGGGGGCGGTGTTTATGCTTTCGGCGCCGCTCAAAGAATTCGATCGGATCGTCGGGGTGCTTTTCGGGGTGGTCGACCTCGCCTATTTCAGCCGTGAGTTCGTCATGCCGGTCAAATTCGGTAAAGAGGGCTACGCCTACGTGGTCGATCAGGACGGCATCACGGTGGCGCATCCCAATACCGACTACATCATGAAGGTGGATGTCGCCGATTACGAGTTCGGCCGGCGGATTCTGGAGGAAAAAGAGGGGATCGTCCGGTACACCTGGGACGGGGTGGAGAAGATGGCGGTCTTTAAACCCGTTCAGCCGCTGGGGTGGACCTATGCCATCAGCATCGGCATCGGGGAGTTTTTTGAACCGGTCCGGGACATGCGGAGGGGCGCATACGGAATCGCCGGTGTGCTGGTGCTGATCGCCGTCGGAATCATTGTGCTGGTGTCCGGCGCGGTGGTCCGCCCGATCGGCCGGATTGTGGAGGGGGTGACCGACGGCGCCGAGCAGGTGGCATCAGCCGCCTCTCAAGTTGCCGCCACCAGTCAGTCCCTGGCCGACGGCGCCACGGTTCAGGCCTCCACCGTGGAGGAGACCGCCGCTTCGCTGGAGGAGATGGCCTCCATGACCCGGCAGAATGCCGAAAACTCCCGCCAGGCCAGCACCGCCATGGAGGAGGTGAGCCGGGAGACCGATCGGGCCAATACCGCCATGACGGAGCTGACCCGGGCCATGGAAGAGATCGCCGGGGCAAGCCGGGAGATTTCCAATATCATCAAGACTATCGACGAAATCGCTTTTCAGACCAATCTGCTGGCCCTCAATGCGGCGGTGGAGGCGGCCCGGGCCGGGGAGGCGGGCCGGGGCTTCGCCGTGGTGGCCGATGAGGTTCGCAACCTGGCCGGCCGCGCATCCCGGGCAGCCGGAAACACCGACGGCCTCATCGCCGATACGGTCGCGGCGGTGGAAAACGGCGACCGTCTGGTCCGCGCCACCGCCGAGGCGTTTCAGAAAAATATCGAGATCTCGAAAAAAATCGGCATCCTCTCGGAAGAGATCATGATCGCTTCCCAGGAGCAATCCCAGGGTCTCGATCAGGTCACTCAGGCGGTGGCCCAGATCGACTCCGTGACCCAGTCCAACACCCTGCGGGCCGAGGAGTCCGCCGAAGCGGCCCATGAGTTGTCGCGGCAGGCGGATATCATGATCGACATCGTGGATCGGCTGTCCGCCATGGTCAAAGGCGATCTCCGGCGGAAAACCGCTGTTCGGGAATTAAAGCCCCATGCGCCGGTCGAAGATCGACTCGACCCAAAACGGCGGCGCCTCACCGGCGCCCTTCGGAGAATCACACACCGGAAAAACCCGAATGAAAAAGAAACGGTGGAAGCCGCCTACATCCCCATGAAAAGGAGCAAGACATGAAGCGTTTTCCATTCGCGGCCCTGTCGATTTGCCTGGCCCTCTTGACGGCGGGGATCGCCCCGCGTGCATCCGCCCAGGAGGTGAAAATCGTGGCCCACCCCGATATTTCGCGCTCCACCCTCAGCCAGGATGAGATTCGGCAGATTTTCCTGGGAAGGAATACCCAGTGGAAGGAAGACCACCAACGGATCCATTTCGTCATCCTGGAAAACGGCGAACTTCATTCGGCCTTTGTCCGTCAGTTTGTCGGCAAGACGCCGTCTCAGTTCAGCAATTACTGGAAAAAGATGATTTTCACCGGAAAGGGACGGGCCCCCAAATCCTTCGACACGCCCCGGGATGTGGTGACGTTCGTCGCGGAAACCGCGGGCGCCATCGGCTATGTGCCGCCGGAAACAGATACACCGGGTGTCAAGATCATATCGGTTACAGCCCAATAGCCCAGAGGAGGTTTTCCAATGACCCAACGAGGCATCATCCTATGCTTTTTCATCATCACCGCACTGACAAACGCCGCCCACGCCTTTGAACTGTCGCCGCTCGGAATCGGCATCCATGCGTTTGTCTCCCAGGGCTTTCTGGTGAGCGACCACAACAACTTTCTGTCGGCGGATACCGAGGACGGCTCCTTTCAGTTCAACGAGGTGGGCATCAATTTCAACAAGCAGCTGACCGAAAATCTCCATGTGGGCTTGCAGTTTCTCGCCCGGGATCAGGGGGCGATCGGCAACAACGACGTGGGAATCGACTGGGCTTACGGCGATTACCGGTGGCGGGACTGGCTCGGTGTTCGGGCCGGAATCATGCGGCTTCCGCTGGGCCTTTATAATGAAACCCGGGACCTGG
>JAABSQ010000647.1 GCA_011390315.1 Desulfobacteraceae bacterium | reverse complement strand
AACGAAAACCTTCGGGATTTCTTCAGCCGGCTTCGAGGCGTCGGCCTGTACGGCGATATCCCTCTGAAGGCTGCCGGCGCCATCGGGTACCAGGCGATGGTCGGAACGGTGGATATCGACTCGGACGGCGGTGTGGCCCGATCTTCAGAGAGTTCGGGTATGGTGGATTTCATTGAAGCGGATGTGGGGACCGTCTACAATGGAAGTCTACAGTGGTACACTCCAATAGAAGGGCTTCGCGCCGGATTCACCTATTTTTACAATTCGGAAGTCGAGACCGAGATCAAGATGACCGTTCCCATGGGCCCCGGCATGCCGACCGAAATCACCGCCATCGATGAGCAAGACGAATTTCATGTTTACGTCCTCTCCGCCGAATATACCCGGGAGCACCTGGTGGTGGCCGCCGAGTACATGGAAATGAATCGGAAAAGCCAGATTCAGGGGTTTCCCATAGGATTCGAACTCGATCCCATCGGATACTACCTGAGCGGATCCTACCGGTTTACCGACTGGTTTGAACTGGGGTCTTATTTCTCGATCTACTATGCGGACGAGGACGACAAAGACGGCGACGACCTCGAAGCCATGGGGCAGCCCGATTACCGGGCCTGGCTGAAAGACTTCGCCGTAACCACGCGCTTCGACTTTAATGACAACTGGATCCTCAAACTGGAAGGGCATGTGATGGATGGGGCGGCCCTGGTGATGGCCCAGGACAACCCGGACGGCTTCGAAGAAAACTGGTTTCTGCTGACCGCCAAAGCGACCTTCTATTTTTGATTCCGTAAAACCCCGCCGGGCTTACGCCGTCCCCGAGGGACGCCATGCCGATCGGCAGGCAACCCCACGGTTTGAAGCATCAGTTCTTCGGTAGCCAGGAGCGGCGGTCCATGCGGCCGCCGCCCCGATTTTTGAATGCGTCGCAAAGAGAACCTACTTCGACGCCTCTTCAATCGCATCCAGAAAAGCCTTCATCATCTCCTCGCCCTCGGCCCCGAATTTATCCACGATCAGCTTCTTGACCGCCGGCATGGCCGCTTCCCGGAATTTCATCTTCTCCTCGGCGGTCAGGGCGTTGACCTGCATCTCTTTCATCAGCACCGCCAAGCCCCGGTCCGAGGCCTCGATCACCCGGCCCAGGCCCCGGCCGGCCACGATGGCCGATTGGGCCGCATACTCGATCACCCTTTTTTCCTCATCGGTCAGGCCGTTCCAGAAATCCGGGTTGAAGACCCAGACATAGGGCGCAAAGAGATGGCCGCTCAGGGTCAGGTATTTCTGGACCTCGTCGAATTTGGCGAAGACGATGATCGGCACCGGGTTCATCTGGCCGTCGGCCACCCCGGTCTGCAGGGCGGTGTAGACCTCGGTCCAGGCGATGGCCGCAGGCTGGCCCCCCAGGGAGCTGATGATGGTCTTGTGGGTGTCGAGACCCATGGTTCGAATCTTGAGCCCCTCCATATCTTCGGGGGATTTGATGGCCCGCTTGGAGTTGGTGAAATGAAAAAAACCGCCGGAATCCCCGAATCCGACCACGTGGAGCCCGGTCTTCTTTTCGATGTCGGCGGCCAGCTTTTGGCCGAAGGGCCCGTCGAAGACCGCGTAGGTGGCGCTGATGTTGGGAAAGGCGAAGGGGATGTCGATCACCCCCATCATCGGGTAGACCGAGGCGAACCCGCCCACCGAGTGGATGCCCGCCTGAATCACCCCCGACTTGACCTGCTGGACCACCTCGGCGTCTTTGCCGAGCTGCCCGTTGGGAAAGGTCTGGACCTGAATGCCGCCGTTGGTGCCGGCCTCCACCAGGCTCTTGAAAACCGTGGCCATAGCCCCGGTGGGGTTGTCGAAGGGGTCGTCTTTGTTGAGGTGGTGGAGCTTGATCACCTTGGTGACCGCCAGGGCCGGGGAGCCCGCCATCAGGCAGACCGCCGTGACCGCCAAAAAAATCGATAGAATTCTTAGCGTCGTTTTCATGGGCTTTCCTCCTTCATCTTGGGTTGGGATTAGCGCCCCAGCAGCAGCCGGGGAATGAACAGGGTGAGATCGCTCCAGTAGGCCACCAGCAGCAGGATGCCGACCTCCACGGCCAGAAAAGGGAGGAGGGCGACACTGATCCGCTCGATCCGCTCGCCGGTGACCGAGGAGAGGACGAACAGGCAGGCCCCCACCGGCGGGGTCATCAGGGAGATGTTCAAAGACAGCACGATCATGATCCCGGCATGGACCGGGTCCATGCCGATGGCTGCAGTGAGCGGGCCCAGCACCGGCGCCAGAATGATCAGGGCCGCGTTGATGTCCATGAACATTCCGATGCCCAGCAGCAGCATCAGAATCATTCCCAGAATCACCCGGGGATTGCTGGACAGCGACAGAAACAGGGCCGCGATGGCCTGGGGAATCTGCATGAAGGTCATCCACCAGCTGAGGATGGAGGCCGAGGCGATGATCAGGAAGACGATGCCGGTGATTCGGGAGGTCCGGATCAGGA
>JAABSQ010000646.1 GCA_011390315.1 Desulfobacteraceae bacterium | reverse complement strand
CCCGCCTGACCCGCCATACCGATGCGGAGTTGATCGACATCCTGCCGGAAATCGACCGGCTTCGGTACGCGGCCCCGGACCGGGTGCCCATGGCGGTGTATGAGGCGGCGGCGAAAGCCGGTTTCTATATCGCCCGCAACCCGGTGCTGATGGAGGGGCGCATCGAAATGCTCCACTATTTCCGGGAACAAAGCATCTCCCACGACTACCATCGATACGGAAATCTGGGGGATCGCACTGTTCTGGAATAACCCGGATTCAGGAGGGCCGGTTCAGGAGGACCGGTCCAGTAGGATTGACAGAAAACGGCCCGGCGGTCTATCGCCGGGCCGTTTCGGATTGCACAAGCGCGGATTTTGCCCTGTCAGGTGGCAAACCGGCCGCTGTCGGAGAGGAGGATCGGACCGGTGTGGGTTTGCATGGTTTCATCCCAGACCAGATAATATTTACGGGTATAGTTCGGGTTGTATCGGATAAAGGTGTGGATGTCCGATTTTTTTAAGAAGGAGGTCTGCCAGGCGGTATAATCCGAGCCCTTATTTTCCTTTCTGGCCAGGATAAGATAATCCTCCGGATTTCGGTAGAGGTCGCTTTTGTTCCGAAGATTGACGTCGAGATCGCTGTGAGGTTTTTGAAAAAAACGTTTGATATCGCGCCGGCAGTGTTCGGGCAATTCGTCCAGATGTATCAACTCCATCCGATCCATGGGTCTCCTCAAAGGGGTGATTTTGTATTAAAATCAAAAAGAAGGCGGTACAAAAAACAAGATGTCGCATCGTGAGCGCGACGAGGGGCGGCATACGGTCCCGACTTATAGATCAGGTGATCGGGGCGCGCAATGGAGGATAGCCGGATTTAGCAGGAGATATGCCCTACTGACATGAACATCGGGAGACCGATTTCCGGTTCCCTGTCCCCGGCGGGGAAAGGATGATTGCCGAATCGGATATAAATCTCTTTTATGAAATCGCCCTTTTTTATTTTTTTTTGACTGAATTCGAGGGGGGGGCGAATACGGGAGGAACTTCATGAGAAAAAATCTGCGACGAGTCGGGATTCTCGGCAAGATTTTTATCCTGCTGATCGGTTGGGTATTGTTCCGACTGGCGTGGATCTTTTTTTCTTTTCTGTCTTCCGGATAATTTTCTCCTGCCCCCCTCTTCGTTGAGGGCGGGTTCCCCAGTCTATTCGGGAACCCCGCCGCTGCTCATTCTTTGCCGGCTTCGGCCATCTCCCCGGCATGCTCTTCTTTACCCATGGTCCAGAAGGGTTTGCCGTCTTTGGTCTTTCGAACCTTGTATTCCTCGGATTCATTCCGTTTCACTTTGGCGGCCATGAAGATCTCCCTGCCGCCGATTTCGGCCCATACGCCTTTGATCTTGACTTGATCGCCCTTTCGAAGTCCGGAAGGATGCGCCTTTTCGTACCAGTCGGGGGCCAGGTGGACCGTTACCTTTTCTCCTTCCGAATCCTTGACCACTAAAGCCACCCCCGGACTCATGCCGGGCAGCGGTTTTACCTCGATGATATCGGCAATGACCCCTTTGATCCGGTCCCGTTCACTGTTTTTGTAATGCTGATTGTATTCGCTGCCCGGACCCCATCCGTCCATGTCGGCTTTTTCTTCGGCGCCGCCGGAGACGACCATCAGACCGACGATCATCAGAAAAGCCGATATCCAAATCTGAAACCGTTTCCTGTTCATCACCCCACCTCCTATGAAAATGATTATGTGCGCACCTTTCCGATTTTATCTTCTACGGATCGGATTTTCCCCTCCAGACGATTTTCCGCCCCCTTTCGAATATCGAATTTGACAGTGGCATAAATCCGGCGGGCGTCTTTTTCGAGTATGTCGTGGGACTTTCGAAGCAATTCCAGTGCCTGGGCCATCGAGTCGGTTTCAATCACCGTTCCCATCGGCGTCAATTTATAAGGGGTTCCGCTCTCCCGGATCATATCGATGACCTGGCTGACATAGGCGCCCACGCTCTCTCCCTGGTCTGTCGGGAACATACTGAATTCCATTAATACCGACATGTTGTCTCCTCTCTTTTTGATGAAGGAGGGCGTTCGCCCCCACGATCGATTCCTTTATAAATTAAGGTCGCAGGCGGAGATTGCAACTGAGCGGAGCATCCTGATTCAAATAGGTTGGATGCGGGTTTTTGGAGGATTAGAAGATAAGTAGGAAGAGGTGGATTTCGAGAACGGCGAACAATGAAGACCCTGGACCAGGCCCAGATCTCCGAGCTGTTTGCCGATTTCGTATAGTTTTTTAATGGTTTTTTTCAGCTGTTCATCGGTCTGTTTTTGAGATTCTCTTAACTCGGAAATCTGAATACTGTTTTGTATTTGCAATTCTCTTAATTCTGGAATTTGGACGGCGGTTTGAAGTTGAACTTCTTTAATATCAATAATCTGTTCCTCGGTCTGCTTCTGTAACCCCCCAAGGGCGGATATCTGGTCATTGGTTTTCCCCTGGGCGTTTTTAAGCTCGCCGATCCCCTGTATCAGAAGATCCAGATTCTTTTCGATACGATCCATGCGTATTGTATCTTCTTTTTCCATGTCCACTCCTTTTTTTTCTTGCTACATCTATACCATATGGATCATGGTTTTTCAAAATTTAATCTTATTGATTATTTATTGCTCTTGCCCGTCTTCGAAAAATAGGCAACGGGGCTTCCTTTACATCCTGTGTTTGGGATTGAAATGGTCAAATTTATGAGCTATATTACTGAAAATGAAGAAAATGTGGTATTCGGATTCCTGCATTCGACAGCGTTTTTCGTATTCTCTGTGCTGGAAGGTGGCGGAAGAATCTGTCGAATGGGGCGCGAACCTGTAAAGCCTTTTAGAAAGCCAAAGAATTCATGAACCAAGAAGCCATCAACAAATGGGTGCTGCTGTCGCTGGTACTCTTTATTTCGGCTCTGTTTTTGTCGATGATCCGCCAGTTCCTGATGGCTATTTTTCTTGCCGGCATCTTTTCCGCTGTATTTTATCCGATCTATTTTCGGCTCAGCGAAAAATTCAAAGGGCGGCAGGGACTGGCCTCCATCACCACGGTGATCCTCATCATCCTGGTGGTTCTTATCCCCCTGGCCGGTCTGATCGGGATCATCACGGCCCAGGCGGTCAAAGTGGGGACGCTGATCAAGCCGTGGATGGAGAAACAGATGTCCCAACCCCAAACATTGACCACCCTGGTCGAATCCCTTCCCTTTGTCAGAGATTTTGAACTGATCGAAAAAATAGAGCCCTATCGCAGGGAGATTCTGAGCCGTCTCGGAGAGGTGGTGAGCGGCGTCAGCAGCTTCCTGGTCAATAAGCTTTCTTCCATCACCTTCGGCACGGTCAATTTTCTTCTGATGACCTTTATCATGCTCTATACCATGTTCTATTTTTTCGTGGACGGGGACATTCTGCTGAGGAAAATTCTTTATTATCTGCCGCTTCAGAATACCGACGAACGGCGAATGCTGGACCGGTTTACTTCGGTGACGCGGGCGACGATGAAGGGAACCCTGGTCATCGGTATCCTGCAAGGCGGGCTGGCCGGACTCGCGTTCGCCGCGGCGGGCATCCCCAGTTCGGTTTTTTGGGGCACCCTCATGACGGTGCTGTCGGTGATTCCCGGCATCGGCAGCGCCGTGATCTGGGCGCCGGCTGCCGTGCTGCTGGCCATTACCGGGCATGTGGCCAAGGCGATCGGCCTGGCCGTGTTCTGCGCCCTGGTGGTGGGCAGCCTGGACAATCTCTTGCGACCGGTCCTGGTAGGAAAGGACACCCAAATGCATGAGCTGATGATCTTTTTCGGCACCCTGGGCGGGCTGTTGATGTTCGGCATTCCGGGATTCATCATCGGCCCCATTATCGCGGCCCTGTTTGTCACCGTCTGGGATATCTACGGCGTGGTTTTCCAGGACCTGCTTCCGCCGGTGGGGGCGGCGCCCTTGAGATCTGAACAGGAAGGGTTGACCGAAGATGTTTCTGAGAGTGAATCCGAGACGGAAAAAGGGGAGGACGATTGACGGCGCTTTCTTCGGCCCCTATCTTTTCGAACATGTTGATGTTTTTTCTCAACCGGTTCGCGCCGGTTCTGCTGGGGATCACGGTCTGCCTGCTGACCGCCTGCCAGGGCCATCAAACGGGCCGGGTATCACTGCCGCTGACCGTTCCGGACCAGTTTTCAAAGACGGGAACGGCGGTCAATCCCCGCTGGTGGATGAGCTTCAATGATCCCACCCTTACCGAACTGGTGGAGCGGGTGCTTTCGGACAACCTGGCCCTGGAGGAGGCTTGGGCCCGGCTGGATCAGGCCCGGGCTTTGGCCGAGCTGGCCGCGGCCAATCGCAGGCCCATTCTGACCGCGGACGCCGACGCGGGGCGATCCCGAAGCAATATCGCCACCGGCATCAGCGGGTCGGACACCGAGGCGGTCTACACCAACCGGTTCAGCCTGGTCGCGGCTGCTTCCTATGAGGTGGACCTCTGGGGGCGACTGGCCGCCCTGGACCGGGCCGCCCGGCTGGATGCGGCGGCCTCCCGCCATGACCTCTATTCCATGGCGGTCAGCCTGACGGCCGAGACGACCGACACCTGGTTTTCCCTGATCGAACAGCAGTCGCTGCTGAACCTGGTACGGGAACAGCTGAAGACCAACCGCACCCTGCTGGAGTTGGTCCGGTTTCGGTTCGCCAACGGCTTGGCGCCGGCCCTGGATGTGTTTCAGCAGCGGCAGCTGGCGGCGGCCAACGAGACCCAGATTCCGCCCCTGGAGTCCCGCCTTCAGGTACTGCGCCATCGGCTGGCGGTGCTGATGGGCAGACCGCCCCGGGAGCGCCTGGTGGTCGTCCCCGCCGGGTTGCCGGACCTGCCGCCCCTGCCGGATACCGGACTGCCTGCGGAACTGCTTCGCATTCGGCCCGATCTTCGGGCGGCGGAGGCCCGTCTGGCCGCGGCGGACGAGCGGGTGGCCGAGGCGGTGGCGGACCGGTTTCCGGCCCTGCGGCTTCAGGCATCCGGCGGCTACCGGGCGACCGAACTGAACCGGCTTTTTGAAAACCTGATCTGGGATATTCTGGGAAACCTTTCCGATACCCTGTGGGATGCCGGGCGGGAATCGGCCGAGGTGTTGCGAAGACGGGCGGTGGTGCGGGAGCGGGCCGCAACCTATGCCCGAACCGCCCTGATCGCTTTTCAGGAGGTGGAAGACGCCCTCACCCGGGAAGCCTTTCAGCGCCGGTTCATTGAGCGGCTGACGGACCGGATCGAGGCGGCCCGGGGAACCTTTGAGCAGTCCGGCATCCGCTACCGCCAGGGGTTGACCGATTATCTGCCGGTGCTCACCGCCCTTAGCACCCTTCAAACCCTGGAGCAGACCCTGATCACCGCCCGGCGGGAGCTGTTGGCCCACCGAATTGCGCTTCATCGGGCCCTGGGCGGCATCTGGCCGGGAGACGGAATTGTCCGGAACGGCCCGTTCGTTTTGAACCCACTTGAGATAACGCCATGAGAGCCTTTTTCAAACTGATCATCGTATGCGGGATCATCGGCGGCGGGGTCTTGATCGCCCTGTTTCTGATCCGCAGCAAACCCCGGGCCGAACGCAAACCGATTTCGGTGGGGCCGCCTCTGGTGGAAGCCATTCAGGTGGCGCCGCAGGATGAGAAAACGTCGGTGACCGCCATGGGAACCGTTGTTCCCGCCCGGGAGGTGACCCTTCAACCCCAGGTATCCGGAAAGGTGGCGGAGGTGAATCCCCGGCTTATTCCGGGCGGACGCTTTCAGGCCGGGACCATGCTCCTCAAGATCGATGACCGGGATTACCGCATCGCGGTGGAGCAGCAGAAAGCCAAGATCTCCCAGGCTTCGGTGGAACTGAAGACCGAACAGCGGCGTCAAACCGTGGCCCGAAAGGAATGGGATCTGTTGAGCCCCGACCTCAAGTCGATCTCTCCGGAAGGGCGGGATCTGGCCCTTCGGGAGCCGCAGCTGGAGAGCGCAAAAGCCGCTCTGGAATCGGCGAAAAGCGCCCTGGAAAAGACCCGGCTCGACCTGGAGCGGACGGTGATCGAGGCCCCGTTCAACGGATTTGTGCGGGAGAAATTCGTGGACGTGGGCCAGTTCGTCAGCCTCGGCGCCCGCCTGGTGACGTTTGTGGGCAGCGACACCTTCTGGGTGCGGATTTCGGTGCCGGTGGAGCAGCTCGAGGCCATCGCCATTCCGGGCATGAACGGCGAGGCCGGCGCCGAGGTTCGGGTGATTCAGCAAAACCTCGGCGCCGGAAAACCGCTGGTGCGCCGGGGACGGGTGATTCGGCTGCTGGGAGACCTCGATCCGGTTGGCCGCATGGCTCGCCTGCTGGTGGCGGTGGAAGATCCCTTGGGGAGCGAATCCCCAAAGGAGCCCGGGGAATTTCCGCTGCTTCTGGACGCCTATGTGGCGGTGGAGATTCAGGGGCCGGTGCTGGCGGATGTCTTTGTGATTCCCCGCAAAGCGCTGCGGGAAGACGGTACCGTCTGGACCGTCGCCCCGGATGAGCGGCTCGCCTTTGCACCGGTCCGGGTGGTCTGGCGGACCCGGGACGAGGTCATGGTCCGGGGGCTCGACCCCGGCGCCCTGGTGGTGACCAGCCGCCTGCCCGCGCCGGTGGAGGGGATGGCGGTGCGGCTTCGGGATGCGGCCGAGGAAACCCTTCCGGCTCCGGAAACCGAACCCGCCTTGAACCGGGGGGAAAAAGCGGCGTGAGCGCCATGGATCCGCATATACCGCCGCCTGCCGGCCGATCCGAATCCCGGACCATCGCCTGGATGACCCGGAACCCGGTGGCGGCCAACCTGTGCATGGCGGTCTTCATCATCGGCGGGCTTCTGATCCTCCTGACCGCCGTGCGTCAGGAGGTGTTCCCGGCCTTTGACGTGGACACCGTCCGGATCACCGTTCCCTATCCCGGGGCTTCTCCCGAGGAGGTGGAGAAGGGGATCCTCCTGGCGGTGGAGGAGGCGGTCCAGGGAATCGATGAGGTCAAGGAGATTCAGTCCACCGCCTCGGAGGGGATGGGCGCCGTCAATGTGGAGCTCCGTTTCGATGCCGACATGAACAAAGCCCTGGCCGACATCAAGAATGAAATCGACCGGATCACCTCCTTTCCCCTGGATGCCGAAGAGCCTACCGTGCGCCTGCTCACCACCCGCCGCCAGGTGCTCAGCTTCGTGCTCTATGGGGACCAGAGCGAGCGGGTGCTGCGGGAGCTGGCCGAATCGGTCCGGGACGACCTGCTCAAGGACGACCGGATCACCCAGGTGGAGCTGGAAGGGGTGCGGCCTCTGGAGATCCGCATCGAGGTGCCTCAGGCAAATCTTCGGGCCTATGGCCTGACCCTGGAGGAGGTCGCCCGGCGGGTCCGCCGATCGGCGGTGGAACTGCCCGCCGGCGGCGTCAAGACGCCGGGCGGGGAGATTCTGCTGCGCACCGACGAGCGGCGGGATCTGGCCCGGGAGTTCGAGAATCTGGCGGTTATCAGTACGCCCGAGGGGACCCAGGTGGAACTGGGGGAGATCGCCGCCGTCAAGGAGGGCTTCGAAGAGCAGGATATCGCCAGCTACTTCAACGGCAAACCGGCGGTGATGCTGGAGGTCTATCGGGTGGGAGACCAGACCCCCATCGAGGTATCGGAAGCGGTGCGGGAATATCAGGCGCGGCTGGAGCCGGCATTGCCCGGGGGGATTCGCACCGCCGTCTGGAGGGACCGGTCTGAGATCTTTCAGGACCGGATTCAACTCCTGCGGCGAAACGCCGTCTACGGCCTGTTTCTGGTTCTGGGGCTGCTGGGGCTTTTTTTGGAGGTGCGCCTGGCCTTCTGGGTGACCATGGGCATCCCCATCTCCTTTCTGGGGTCGTTTCTGTTTCTGCCCGCCATGGATGTTTCCATCAACATGATTTCCCTGTTCGCCTTCATCATCACCCTGGGGATGGTGGTGGACGACGCCATCGTGGTGGGGGAGAATATTTTCGTCCACCGGCAGACGGTCGACGGCAGCAAAGAAGGATACATCCGTGCGGCGATTCAGGGGGCCGGGGAGGTGGTGGTTCCGGTCACCTTTTCGATTCTGACCTCCATCACCGCCTTTGCGCCCATGTTCTTCGTCCAGGGGACCTGGGGCAAAATCTTTCGCTTTTTTCCGGCGGTGATCATCATTGTGCTGCTGATCTCTCTGTTCGAATCGATGTATATTCTTCCGGCCCATCTGGCCCATCTCGGCCCGGCGCCGCGCACCGGCCTGATCGGCTGGCTCAACACCGTCCAGCGGCGATTCGGCCGGTGGGTGGAATGGTTTTCCGAATCGGTCTACGGCCCCCTGGTGCGATGGTCTGTGCGCAACCGGTGGATCACCTGGGCCTTGTCGGTGTTTCTTCTGATCGTGGCGGTGGGTGTGGTGCGGGGCGGCCGGGTCAATATCGTTCTTTTTCCCAAGATCGAATCCGACTGGGTGGTGGCCGAGGCGACCCTTCCCTTCGGGGTCTCCATGGATGAGACCCAGTCGGTCCGGAGCCGAATCGAATCCGCTTACCGGGCGGTGGTGGAAAGGAGGGACGGGGGCGGTAAGAACGAGCTGTCCCAAGGCTTTTTCAGCATCATCACCGGCAGCCATAAAATCCGGGTGATCGCCCTTTTGGCCCCTCCCGACCAGCGGGAGATCAGCAGCACCGAATTCTCCCGCCGGTGGCGGGAGGAGGTGGGCCGGATCGCCGGAATCGAATCGCTCGCCTTCGACGCCGCCGCCGGGGGGCCCCGCCACGGCAAGGCGGTGGACGTGCAGCTCAGCCACCGGAATATCGAGGTCCTGGAGCGGGCGGCTGAAGATCTGGCCGAAGCCTTGTCCACCTATTCGGGGGTGACCGATATCGACGACGGCTTCGCCGAAGGAAAACTCCAGCTCAATTTTCGGATTCGGCCTGAAGCCGAAAGCCTGGGGATCACCGCCGAAGAACTGGGCCGTCAGACCCGGTCCGCCTTCTGGGGGGTGGAGGCCCTGCGTCAGCAGCGGGGTCGGGACATGATCCGGGTGATGGTCCGGCTTCCCAGAGGGGAGCGGCTTTCCGAATATGACATTGAAAATCTTCTGATTCGGACGCCTCAGGGCGGCGAAATACCGATTTATCGAGCCGCCGAGGTGGAGCGGGGCCGGTCCTTTACCGCCATTCAGCGGACCGACGCCCGGCGGACCATCCATGTCACCGCCGAGGTGGACGAACAGGCGACCACCGGCCGAAAGGTGATCGCCTCCCTGGAAAAAGAGGTTCTGCCCCCACTGATCCGTGATTATCCCGGACTCAGCTATTCTTTTGAAGGGGCCCAGCGCCAGGGCCGGGAATCGCTCTCCGGTCTGTTCAAGGGGTTCGCCGTGGCGGTGCTGGTGATGTATGTGCTGATCGCCATTCCCTTTAAAAGCTATGCTCAGCCGCTGATCGTGCTCTCGGCCATTCCTTTCGGCCTGGTGGGGGCGCTCATCGGACACCTGATCATGGGCTACAATGTTTCCCTGATCAGCATGATGGGGCTGCTGGCCCTCTCCGGGGTGGTGGTCAATGATTCCCTGGTCCTGGTCCACCGGGCCAACAGCCTTCGGGGGGAAGGCGCCCATCCGGTTGAAGCGGTTACGGATGCCGGTATTCGGCGGTTTCGGCCGATCCTGCTCACCTCCTTCACCACCTTTTTGGGTCTCACCCCCATGATTTTCGAAACCTCCCTTCAGGCGCGGTTTCTCATTCCCATGGCCATCAGCCTCGGTTTCGGGGTGCTCTTCGCCACCTTCATCATCCTGCTGATGGTGCCGGCTTTCTACATTATTCTGGAAGACATTCGAACCCTCCTCTCCGAGCTTCCCGGAGATCTGAAACGGCTGATCACGCGCGAGAAGCCTTTGACGCAGAAGGAAACAAAAAAGTTCTTGGGGGATGAAAACGGGAAGTGGAATAATTAATGTAGGTCATGGAAGGAGAGTAATAACGATGAAATCCTATAATTATCTGACCGGACAGGAACGGAATGCCGTTCAGGAGGCCACCGACCAGCTGAAATCCGCTTTTCCGGTGAACCACGTGGTTCTTTTCGGATCCAAAGCCAGGGGAGATGCCGATGAAGAATCCGATCTCGATCTGCTGGTTCTTACCTCTCGGGAAGTCAGTTGGGCGGAACGAAAAAGAATCCATGAAGCCGTTTTCAAGATTGAACTTGCCTACGAGGTGGTGATCAGCCTAATGCTTGTTCCCGAATATGACTGGTATGAAGGCCCATTCTCGGTCCTGCCGATCTTTGACGAAGTCAAAAAAGACGGTTTGTCGATTTGATGAAGGAAATTTTTTAAAAAAAAGGAGCTGTCATGATTAAAGTCAAAACATTCTCGAGCCCGCTTAAGATTTTTCATGCCAAGAACGAACTGGAAAATTTGGATCAGATGGTCAATAAATTTATCGAAGAAAAAAAGATCAGTAAGGTGATTTCGGTCAACGACGCCTGCACCACCGACGACACCGGGGCGACCATCGGGGTGATTCGGGTGGTGACCTACGAGCGATGATCGGAACCTGAATTATTCTTTCTTTTCAAACAGCGCCGCCCAGGAGTTGGTCTGGCCGATGAGTTTGAAAGAGCCTTTGAAAGCGAGGGCCAGCACTAAATTGAGGAAATGGATGGCCAAACCCCGCCGCTGCTTCAGGAGCAGGGACCGGCGCATTTTGATCCGGTAGGATTTTTTGCAGAAATATACATCCCGCAGCTTCAGGCGAAACGGCGAATAGTAGGCGATCTGTTCGTCGTTTTTGCCGAAGAAGACCTTGATGCTCTGGGGGTAGTAGGGCTTGACATGGTCCAGGTCCAGATAAAAATGGGGGTGAAAGACGGGAGAGATGATGAGGACATGGCCGCCGAGCCTGAGGTGGGCCAGGTAATACTCCATCAGGTCCACCACCTCATACGGCGGCAGGTGTTCGATGATGTGGGACAGCACCAGCAGATCGGCTTTTTCCGCCGGCGGATGGGCCTCGAATTCCTCCAGGGTGACCGCCTTGAATCCCCTGGACCGGGACAGGGTCACGGAGTCCGGATTTTTTTCCACCCCCAGAACATCCGTAAATCCGAGTCCCCGAAGCATTTCCATTTTGCCGCCGAAACCGCTGCCCACTTCCATGACCCGGGCATTCCGGGGGATATCCGCCAGGATCTTGGCGATTTTGGGGGTTTCGTCCCTGGAAAGGATTCTGGTATAGCGCTTCAGCCGTTTTTCAAGGGTCATGTCGTCCTTGGGAATCCAATAGCGGTGGCCGTGCTCAGGCTTTTACGGCCCGGAAATAAGAATTAAAATGTATACCCGATGGCGAAGTGGAGTTCACCCGAGCTTTCGTTCTCCATGGGGTCCAGTTTCCAGCCGTACATCAGCCCCACCGGACCGATGGGGGTGAGATACCGCAGCCCCAGCCCCACGGCGGAGCGGAAGTCGTCCGAGCCCGCGTCCTTCAGCGGATCACGGATGGTTCCGACATCATAGAAGGTGGCCAGTTCGAAGTTGAGCCCCAGATCGTATCGGGCTTCGAGGCTGCCTAAGATGGCCGTGCGCCCGCCCACCGGATCTCCCTCCGCATCCAGCCGAAGTTCGTTCTCGTCGAATCCCCGCACATCCGAGGTGCCGCCCAGAAAGAAGAGCTGATCTTCGGGAATGGTGCTGTCGGCGCCGAACGGGTCGATGTATCCGTAGCGGCCCCGCACGGCGAAGGTGAGTTTTTTGACCGGGGTATAGTAGTAGCGGGTTTCCAGACGGTATTTGAAAAAGTCGTCCAGGGAATTTTCAATCCCTTTCGAGATATCGACCGACAGCGACGAATAGATGCCCCGGGTGGGCCGGGTAAACGAATCGGTGCTGTTGTAGACCAGAGAAGGGGTGGTCACCAGAATGGACCGGGGTTCATACCGGTCTTTCTCATCCGGTGGAATGGGGGAGCCGTCCGTTCGGTACTGCTCACGAAATTCATACCGCAGGCCGAGGTTGGCCGTGAGATTTTCAAACAGGGCCCGATTGAACCCGACCGCCGCGCCATAGGACCGGATGCCGAAATTCTGGTTGAATTCCTCGATTTCTTCAGCAAAGATGTCGGCGGTGGCCGATATTCGGGTGCCGAAGAATCGGGGTTCGATGAGGCCCAGGTCGGCCCGATATCCGATCTGGCTCACCTCCAGACCGGCCCACAGCTCTTTGTTCAGTCCGAAAAGGTTTCGATCCCCCGCCACGGTGTTGGCGTAAAACCGCCGCCGGGTGTCGTACCCGAGCCCGAATTGCAGATAATAGGGTTTTTGCTCTTCCACATTCACCAGAAGATCGACCCGGTCGGCCTTTTCTTCAAGGCCGAAGGTCTGGAACTGAGCCGATTCCAGGGCATTGATGTTTCGAATGCTTCGCTGGGATTCCAGCAGCCGGGTCAATGAAAAAGGCTCGCCCGGTTCCAGTTCCATTTCCCTTTCAAAAACCCGGGTGCGGGTGCGAAAATTGCCGGTGTAAAAGATTTTCCCCATGTCCACATAGGGGCCCTCGGTGACCGAATAGGTGATGGCGGCTCGGGTCTGGTCATCGTGAATATCGACCCGGCGGTCCACCGCCACATGGGGGTATCCCTCTTCGGAGACCAGGGAGGCCAATCGGTTTTGCTCCTCTTCCAGGAGGTATTCCCGGTAAGGGGTCCCCGGTTTCATGGTCAAGGCATCCCGGGCCAGAGCAGTCGTCGTCGCCGTGAGCCCGTTGATGTCGATCTTCGAGACCAGGGTTTGCGGTCCTTCTTCGATGGAGAGCCGAACATCCACCAGGATTCGGTCTGCTTCCCCGTCCGGAAGATCCACTCGGCGCCGGTCGACCCGGGATTCGATCCGGGCCTGCCGATATCCTTCCTGAAGGTAAAGGGCCTGGACGGCGCGAACATCCTCTTCCAATTCCTCGGGAACGTATTCCCCGTCATCGATCAGGCCGGGGGGAAGGGTCACCATCTGCTCCCTGATTTTTTCATCGTCAAAGGCCTGATTGCCTGAGATCTTGAGGTTCTCGACAATGGAACGGGGCCCTTCCTCGATCTTCAAGGTAATGTTTCGAACCGGTTGTCCGTTCTCTTGAACCGTCTCCTCCTGCTTGTCGATTCGAATGTCCAGATATCCGGCTTGCCGGTATCGTTTTTCAATATTCCGAATGCTTTTTCTGAGTCCGAGGCCGTCGGCCGCGCCTTCTTGAAAGAGGACCAGATCTTTTTTGAGTGTGAAGGTCCAGAATTCCCGGTTGCCCTCGAAGGTGATCTCGTACCGGGGGCCTTCCTCGACATTCAGGGTCACATTCACGGTTCGATTTTCGCGGTCCTTTTCCACGGTCGGGCTGATCTTGACTTCCGGGTATTTGTGCTCGCGGTAGAATTCGGTCAGGGTGTCGATGTCGTCATGGAGGTCTTTTTGCACGAACCGGGCGGGGCCGTCGAACAGCAGGGAAGACTGCCAGGTATCCAGGCGGAATTTGAGGCGGGGGTCCGAATACCCGTCGTTGCCCTCGACCCGGACCGTTTCCACACGGTAGTAGGGGCCTTTGACAACATCTACATGGATGATGTAATCGCCGTCCTCGGGGTCTTTTTCGGCCGTGACCGTGACCTTCGGGTCGATATAGCCTTCGTCTCGAAAGAGCGCCTCGATGTATTCCTCCTGCCGGGCCAGCTTGCTTCGCACAAAGGCATCGCCGGTATACAGGGTCATGACATTGAGAATTTCCTTTTCAAAAAGGGGAAAACCGCCGCTGATGTCGATATCTTTGATTCTCGCAAACGGCTTGAGCCGAAAAGTGAGGGTGATTCGGGAGCGGCTCCAATCGGGGTCGGGAATATCGATTTCCTGAAACATCCGCGATGATTTGAGG
>JAABSQ010000645.1 GCA_011390315.1 Desulfobacteraceae bacterium | reverse complement strand
TGGGTCAGGGCCGCGGTCACCACGAAGCAGCCGAGATAGATCATGCTGGTCTTCTCGCCCACGATCGTCAGCATCTTATAGGCCATCCGTTTGGTGAGGCCGGTTTTGGTAAAGACCATTCCGATCACGATGGAGGCGAAGATGAAGAGCACGGAAGGGTCCATGAAGTCCTTGAAAGCCACCTTGGCCGGCCGAATCAGAAAGAGCGCCTGAAGCACCCCGATGGTAATGCTGGTAATCCCGATGGGGACCACCTCGAACACCCACCAGGTGCCCGCCAGAAGAAACACGGCGAGGGCGCCCTTGCCTTCCCGGGTCAGGATGAAGTGTTCCCCCATCGGGTCGACGGCGTCCGGCCATTGGGAGGAAAAATGGACAATACAGAACAGCACCACGCCGATACCGATAAACAAATACTTCTTCCATTCAAATACAATCCCCTGAGGGTCAAAATCGATCACCCTATCATCCGTCGACATGAGCTGTCTCCTCCGTTTTCGCAGTCATTGGAACCTTCCGAACATCAGCCGTTTCCATTCGATTTATTTCCATCGATCCGAACCTTGCCCCAGACGACTCGGCAATCTATAATTTGCATTCGGCGATCTCCCCGGCGACCGCTTCAAAGACATCCGTGAGCCGGAGAATACCGATGATCTCTTTGCTGTCGGGAGAGATCACCAGGAGCGACTGATGATTTCCCAGCACCAGTTGATGAATCCCTTCGTTCAAGTGGGCGTCCGCCTCGATGAATTCTCCCTCTTCCGGCCGGGTCATAAAGGACTCCACGCTTTTTTCGGCCGCCTTTTTGCAGATCTGCTTCATGGGCGCCTCCCAAAGCCTCAGCTGTTCCAGCATCGACTTTTGAAAATTTCGGGTGAACCCCATGTTGAAAGATCTCCTGCTTCCGGTCAACAGGTCATCGTATTTGGGTTCCAGGGATTTCAGAATATCGAGCTGACTGACCTTGCCCACGATCTTGTTGTTTTCGTCGTAAACCAGAATGGCCCGATGTCGATAACGTGATTTGTCGAATTTTTCTTGAGAATCCTTCAAAGCAAACACCGCTTCATTCAGTGTGGCAGTTTTGGATACTGTTGCATATTCAGAGAGAGGGATCATTAAATCTTTGATAAGCAGTTCCATAATGCGATTCCATTTCTGTTGTTAGTTGTTAAACATTTTCCGTTCCTTCGGTGATCTGTGGTTAAGGAATCGGGACTGCCGCCGAGGCTTTTCTTTAAGAGGCTCGGCGCGGGCGAAACCCGGGGCTCGCGCCGAAGAAGGGGATCAGAGATATCGGACGGACATCAGGCGCCGCCGGTCCGCCGCACCAACAGCCGTGACTCGGCCTTTCGAATTCGAGCCTCCTGCTCATCTTTTCGTTCCCTGGCGCCTTCCAGCTTTTGGGCCAATTCATCGAAATCGGCCGGTTTCAACAGGTAATCGAATGCACCCAGTTTCATGCCCTCTACGGCGCTTTCGGTGGTACCGTGTCCGGTGAGCATGATGACCTCAATGAGCGGGAAACGGTTTTTGATCTCCCGAAGCACTTCAATGCCGTCCATTCCGGGCATGCGAATGTCCAGAATCACCACATCGATATGGTCCTTTTGCTTCTCCAGGAGCTTGAGGCATTCCTCGCCGTTATAGGCGGGGGTTACCTTTTCGCCTGCCTCCTGAAGCCGCATGGAAAGCATTTCCACAAAATCGACTTCATCATCCACAAGCAAAATGCGGGTGGGAATTTTTACCATGGTATCGTTCTCCTCAAGATGTTCGTTTAAGGTGTTTTCAAATTCATTCAGCACGTATTCAATTCGGATGCAATGTCGTTTTTCCGAATTTCATGCCGCCGGGGAAGGGTTACCGTGAAGACCGAGCCTTCGCCCGGTCGGCTCTCCGCCTCGATGGTTCCCCCCAGCCGGTCTATAATGCCCCGGGTCACGAACAACCCGAGTCCGGTCCCCTTGCCGGGGCATTTGGTGGTGAAGAAGGGTTCGAATATTTTTCGCATATGCTCCGGCGGAATGCCCTCGCCTGTGTCGCGAATCTGAATCAGGACCCCGCCCTGAACGGATTTCAGGACCACCGTAATCCGCCCCCCGCCGCCGGTTGCGTGAACGGCATTGGTGATCAGGTTGAGCAGCACCTGGCGGATCTGGTACGGATCACTGTAGACCGGTTTTTCCAGGGGCTGAATATCCCGGACGATTTCGATTCCCTTATGGACCGCCTCCCGCTTCACCATCCCGAGGGATTCCTCGATCAGCATCGGGAGGTCGACTTCGGCCGAGAGGGCGTCGTCTTTTTGAACGAATCCCAGAAGCTGATGGGTGATCCGTTTGGCGCGCTCGACCCCTATCTCGATCTTGTTCAAGGCCAGTTCCAGGTCGGACCGGCGGGGGACGGCGGCCATCTCCTCTTTGCCCAGGATGAGCCGCATCCATCCGGCCGATTCACGGATGATGGCCAGGGGGTTGTTGATTTCATGGGCCACCCCCGTGGCCATGGTGCCCAGCGCGGCCAGACGCTCGGTGATCATCATCTGCTGCTCCATTCGCTTTCGGAATTCGGCCTCTTTTCGCTGGTCTCGGCGCCACCGTATTTTTTCTCCGGCCTGCCGAATTTTACTCACCAGATGTTCCAGTTCCACCGGCTTGGTGAGATAGTCGAAGGCGCCCCCTTTGATGCCTTCCACGCCGTCGCTGGCCGCCACATGACCGGTAAGGAGAATCACCTCGATGTCCGGGTAATTCTCCTTGATCTGACGAAGCAGTTCAATCCCGTCCATTCCCGGCATTTTGACGTCCGTGACCACCACTTCCACCGGGTCCCGGTCGAGCAGTTCGAGGGCCTCCCGGCCGTCGGCGGCGGTCAACACGTCGATGGACCGGCGGCTCAGCCGTTTGGAGACGGTCCCTCGAAAGGAGTCTTCGTCATCCACCAGAAGAATGCGGATCATTTCTTCCATTTACACCAACCCCAATATCTTCCACCAGGTAGCGGCCACCAGGATCAAGGCGAGCAGCAGAATCGGGGTGGCCACCGCTCCGACCTTGGTCAGGTCGGAGGCCTTGAAATACCGGTAGCTGTAGGCGATGGCATTGGGCGGGCAGCCGATCACCAGAAGCATGGCGAATGAGGTGGCGGTGCCCAGGCCCAAGGCCATAACCCTCGGGTCCACGCCTTCCAGGATGGCTATTGGAATGACGATGGGCAGAATCAGTGCCGCCGCGGCCACATTGGCCATAGCGTTGGTGACCAGTGCCCCGAAAACCCCCACCCCGGCGAAGAGCAGCAACCATCCACCGCCTTTGACCAGCGGGAAGAAAAGATAGGCGAAATAATCGGCCGCACCGGAATAGCCCATGGCCAAGCCCAGGGAAATGCCGCCGCCGAAGATGAAAAGGGCGGTGCCCCATTCCATGTTGTCGTTGATGTCCTCCCACTTGAGCACCCCGGCCAGCACCAGCCCGCCGACCCCGAGCATGCCGGTGACCGAATAGTGAAGGCCGTGCCACCCTTTGGTCATCCAGAAGAGAAAGGTGAGTCCGATGATGGAAATGGTTTTAATCTCTTCCGACGAAAGCGGACCGATCTCCTCGTCGAATTCGGGAAGTTTGTATTTGGGGTTGGGCCGGAACACGAAATAGACGACCAGCACTGCCAGCGGTACGGTCACGATGGCCGCCGGCATGGCGTACTTGATCCAGTCGAAGAAGGTGATTTCGATGCCGGTGAATTCTTTTAAAAACGCGGCGGCCACCATGCACCGTCCCCCGCCCATGAGGGAGCCCATGCCGCCCGCAGAGCAGGCGAATGGAAGCGATAGCATCATGAACTTGGCCGTGGTGGAATGGGGTTCGATGCCGGCGGCCCGCATCAAGGGGATCATGGTGACGATGCCGATGGCGCAGGCCGCCGCGTCATGCATGAACGAAGAGGCCAGCCCCAGGCCGATGGCGATGATAAAGGTGAACCGGGTAACGGAGTTGCCCGCCTTTTTGATGATGAAGTAGCCGAGGCGTTTGGTGATTCCGGCTTTGTCCAGGGTAATGGCAAAAATAAGAGCGACCATGATGAAGACAACCACCGGGTGCATATAGGGGGCCCAGGCGTCCTTGACGTCGGCGACCCCCATCACCACCAGAAAGACCCCGATGCAGATGGCGGTGATCTCCAGAGGTATCGGTTCCGCAATAAACATGAAAACCAGCACCACCAAGACGACCAGGAACCGTTTGGCCCGGGGGGAAAGACCATTGACATATTCCACCGTCACCCCTTCCATATCAGATGAAGCGACCTGCCGTGCGAGATAATCCTGAGCGGCCTCCGGGGCGCCGGGGTTGATCGCCTCCACTACATAGACATTCGCGGATTGCCTCACGCCTGGTGGGACGAGTCTGAAGTGTTCGCCGACCTGCCCAAGAAGTTCCTGATTCATGTCCCCGATGATTCTAAACTGTGTCCCCTCCGGTCTCGGCAGCAGAAAAACAATGAGGCCCAGCGCAAACGCCAGCCCGAGCTGAAATCCTTTCGATTTGAAAAACATCTTTCTTCCTCGCTTAATCGCAGTTTACATTCAGATTTCAAAAAATCTCTACCAACGAATTGCCATATGGCCGCTCTATTTCAGGTCGGTTTCCTTTTCCGATACGCTTCCTGAATTTTCGCTACCAGTTCCTGTATTTCACAGGGCTTGGTCAGGTAGTCGTATGCCCCGAAATCGATACCATCCCTGGCCGCCTTTTCGGAGCCGTGCCCGGTCAGCATGACAACCATCAGCTCGGGGTCCATTTTTTTAAACACCTTTAAGACTTCAATTCCGTCCATGTCCTCCATCTTTAGATCCAGCACCGCCACATCAAATTCCTGCTTGCGAAGGGTCTGAATCGCCAAGGTGCCGCTGTTGGCGGTCGCCACCTCCATGCCCCGCTTGTCGAGCCGGTTCGACAGGACATGAAGGTATTCGACCTCGTCGTCCACCAACAGCAGGCGGATGCGGCGCTCTGGTTCGGAGGACGGTATTTCTTTTGTTTTTTCTTTCATGGTGACGATTAAGCCCGTCGCGAGGTGATTTCCTTCATTCGAGCCTCGACGATCTTTTCTTCGTGCTTGCGTTTTTTGGCGGCCGCTTCCTCGACTTTTTCCAGAAGCACATCGATATCACAGGGTTTCATGAGATAATCGAAGGCGCCCAGTTTCATCCCCTCAATTCCCGATTCCACTGTGGCATGGCCCGTCAACATGATCACCTCCACCAGGGGAAAACGGGATTTGATCCGCTGCAAGGTTTCGATGCCGTCCATTTCCGGCATTTTTACGTCCAGAATCACCACTTCGAGGTTGGGTTTGGCGTCGAGCTGATCCAGTCCCTCCTTTCCGCTGAAGGCGGTGGTGATATCCAGGTCCCTTTTGGTGAGCCGCTTGGTCATGGTTTCCACAAAGGGGCGCTCGTCATCAACGAGTAGTACGTTGGCAATGCTCATAATCGTTCCTCCTAGATAATTTAAAATGTTATAAGAAAAAATTTTAATCTTTCAGGTTTCAGGCTTGGAAACTCAGTCGGTCGGCGAAAACTCGGCCTCGGCCTCGGTCTCAGGTTCGGTTCGAGGTCCGGGGGTGTCGGTTCGGTCCGGTTTGATGGGAATTCGAACCGTGAACGTGGTTCCCTCGCCGACCACGCTGCGGACATCGATATCGCCGTCCATTTTTTTGATGATCCCGTAGCAGATGGAAAGGCCTAGTCCGCTCCCCTTGCCCACCGGTTTGGTGGTAAAGAAAGGATCGAAGATTCTGGCAAGATTGGATTCGGGAATCCCCGGGCCGGTATCGGACACTTCGATCACCACATTCTCTTCTTTCCGGCGGGTGTAGACATCGATTACGCCGCCCCGTCCGTCCATCGCGTATAGGGCGTTGTTGATCAGGTTCAACAACACCTGCTGAACCTCGGTGGGCGACATCCGCATGGGCGGAAGCTGTTCCTGAAGGTGGACTCGAATCTCCACGTTGTTGTATCGGGCCTGCTGGGCCGAAAGCCCCACCACCTCTTCCACCAGTTCGTTCAGTTCGATCTCATGGATCCGTGAATCGGTCTTTCGGGCGAAGCTGAGGAGTTTGTGGGTGATCTCCTTGCAGCGTTTCCCCTGGACGTGAATCTGATTCAGAGCCCGGCGGAATTCGGAGAGGTTTTCACTCTCCTTCAGATCATCTTCTTCCAGAAGGTCTTCGATCCAGCCGGCCTCCTCCACCATGATCGCCACCGGATTGTTGATTTCATGGGCCACGCCGGCGGCCAGTTCTCCCACCGAGGCCAGCTTGCCGGTTTCGATGATCTGTTCGTTCATCATCTCTTTTTCCTGATCGAGTTCCGCCACCTGGCGCACCATTTTTTTGGAAAGAATCAAGGCGGTGACCACCATGGCCAGGCCCCCCATCAGAATGATCAGAATTGCAATTCCCTGGGCACGACGCAGATCCGAAAATGCGTCTGCGGCATCCTGCTGATAAATAAGCAGCCAGTCTTCGTCTTTCAAGAAGGCCCCGACATAGATATCCTCCTGGCCGGTATCCATCGTCCGCTCCAGGATGTAGACCCCGTTGGATCTTCTTTCCCCTCGCTTGATCAGTTGATACAGATCCTTTTCCTCACCGTTCTCCGCTATGAAGGTCGATTTGGTCTGGAATTCCCCCTCCCGGTTGAGAATCAGGGCGAAACCGGTTCGTCCGATGCGAAGATTTTCCACCAGGGAATTGAAAGAGTCGAAATCGATGGTGGCTCGAAGCAACCAGTACTTTCCTTCGTGCCGGCCGCGAACACTGACAATGAAATGCGGCTTTCCCCGAAGCCCCAGAAAGACCTCGCTGATGTAATAGGGGGTTTTTATGGCCTGCTGAAACCAATCTGCATCCGCATAAACGGCCTGTTTCAGCTGATAAGGTCCGACATAGCTCAGCTGCCGCCCCTGTTCGTTGATGACCCCCAGGTCTTCGAATACGGTGCTTTCTTCCCGCCGAAGATTTTCGAGCACCCTATCCAGGAAAAGATCATCCGCCAGTTCTTCGAAGGTGAATGAGGCGGCGACAAACCGAATATCCCCCATCTTTTCATCCAGGAAAGCGTCGATGTTCTGCTTGTGCTTCAGGACCAGCTCGGCCAGGTGGGCATGAATCTTCTCCCGGTAGGAAATCCGGAATTCGTCCAGGATGATCCCGCTCACCAGAACCATGGGAGTGAAGGAGACAAGAATGAGAATCAGCACCATTCTTCGAGAAAAAGATTGATAGAACGGGGTGTCGATGGGTCTGGATTCCATAGAAGCACTGTTTTTCAGTTTAATTTTCATTGAATTCTCGTTTCGCTCATCGATGTAAATAATAGCACAAAGCATACCACATCATTTCAGACGGAAGAGCGCCAAATAAACAGCGGATCGGCGGACAGAATACCTGCCGCCGGCGGGATGGGCGTCAGCTTTTTTTACATAGTGTAAAATTTCCCGTCGTTTGGAATGAAACCGACACCGCCGCTCCCAACCGGATCGATGGTATTTATTCTCAAAAATTGCCCAAAAGTGGATTCCCCCGGTTTACAGAATGTAAAAAGTCCGGACAGACCCGCTCCTTCGCGCGGCGGGCGGCTTTCCCGTCGCCTCGAAAATTACCCTGAAAAACAAGAAAGTTGCCTTCACCGTAATCAAAGGGGGACCGCCATGGCACATTGGTTGCTAATCACCTCTGAAAACCGAACCATCCCGGCTTTACACCGGTCGATTCAGCCAAGGAACGCATCGATTTTACCCGGTCGGATCGCGGGTCCTATGCTATAATTAACCGCAAGGGGATCGTCCCCATTCACCATTCACGGGCGATTGCCTTCGAGGCCTTGCGGCAGGAGAGAGAACGGCGGCATGAAAACAGGTTTCGATATACTGATCACCGATCACAATCCCCATGTCCGGCGGTTTATTGCAAGGGAAATGACTGCGGCGGGCTATCGGGTTCAGGAGGCGGAATGCGGTGCGGATGTTCTCTTTCAGGTCTCAGGGAATAAAGCCGTGGACCTCCTGATTCTCGACCCGGACCTGCCGGATATCGATTCCGCCGTTCTTCTTCAACGGCTCCGTAAACGGACCCCCGCTTTGCCGGTAGTCATCCATGCCTTTTCCTCGGACATGGAAGATCACCCCGAATATCTGAAAAGCGACCGGTTTGTGGAAAAGCGGGGCGCCAGCATCGAACACCTCAAAGAAGTCATTCAGGATTTGCTGATCCGCCGGTGATGCACCTATTCTTGACAGACGCAAAAAAAGCCACCAAAACAGATAATCCGCAAACTTCGCCCGCGGCGAATGCCGTTTCGGGGAAGGCCCATTCTATAAAGGAGAGAGGATTCATGTGGCTTCGGCTCAATCTACGTCACCGCATCTACGCCATTCTGACGGCCCTGGTGATCATCACCATCTCCGGCGGACTGGTCATGGTCTGGTACACCTATCGCATGGAGCGTCTGTTCAGCGGCATCATCGGCCGGGACCTGGTCGGTTTTCAGGTGGCGGCGGCGCTGGAGGCTTCACTGGTTCATCAGAAAGGGTTCGTCAGCTATTATTATCTGGACGGTGATCCCGAATGGCTGCGCCGATTGGGGGAATACCGGCAGATTTTCAAGGAACGGCTGCGGGAGGCCGAAATCCTGTCCGACACCCCTCGGCAGCAAGAAATCCTGGAAAGTATTCGATCGGAATACAATGAATACATTCAGATCAAGGATCGGGTGATCGATTATTACAAAACCGGTCAGCGGAAAGCCCTTGCCGATGTTCATCCGCAACTGCGGGAGCTGTTCTTTCATATCGTCGACCAGTGCGAGGTCTACAAGCACATCTTCACGGATCAGATTCAGGAGGCCAGAGCCGAAGCCCACGACCAGGCCGAGCAGCTGAGATATGTAGCCGGCGCGGCCATTCTTCTGGAACTGCTTCTGGCCTTGTTTCTGGCTTTTGTCCTGGTCTCCCACATTCTGGGCCCGGTGCGCCGCCTGACCCTGGCCGCCGAGGGAGGAGAGGGGCCGGGTCGGATCGATAACGAAATCACCGCCCTCAGCCGCAGCGTCCGCGGCCTGATTCAAGACGCCGGCCAGGTCCATCTCGAACTGGAGCGGAGTCGGGAACACCTCCTCCAGTCCGAAAAGATGGCCCTGGTGGGAAAACTGGCCGCCGGAACGGCCCACAGCATCCGCAACCCGTTGACCTCGGTCAAAATGCGACTTTTCTCCCTTGGGCGGTCCCTGGTACTGTCCGACACCCAGAAGGAGGACTTCGAAGTAATCTCCCAGGAAATCCGCCACATCGACACGATTGTTCAGAATTTCCTCGAATTTTCAAGGCCCCCCAAATTGCAGTTTCAGGAAATCAGCCCCTCTACGGTGGTGGATATGGCCCTTCAGCTTCTGTCCCACCGGCTCGACGCCTACGATGCCACGGTCACGCTCCAACGATCCAACCCATTGCCGACCATCAGCGGAGATCCCGAACAGCTCAAGGAGGTGCTGGTCAATCTGATCGTCAACGCCTGCGAAGCCATGGGCCGGGGGGGCGCCATCGTCATCCGCGAAGAAACGGCGGTTCTGCCCCGGGTCGGCAAGGCCGCGGTCATTCATTTGAGCGACAACGGCCCGGGAATGTCGGAAGCGGTGGCCGCCAAAGCGGTTCAACCGTTTTTTACCACCAAAGACGAAGGCACCGGCCTGGGCCTGAGCATCGCCCTTCGAATTCTCGAAGAACACGAGGGGACCCTCAATATTCAGTCCGCCGAAGGGGAAGGGGCGACCTTCACCATCGCCCTGCCGGTCAAAGGAGCCGACACGTGAACACCATTCTGATCATCGACGACGACGACCAGTTGAGGAAGAGCTTTCATAAACTCCTGACCGAGGAGGGATATGCCATCCAGAGCGCCGCCTCGGGGGAGGCCGGGATCGAGATCGCCGAAAGAGAAACCATCGATCTGGTGATTCTGGACATACGGCTTCCGGGCATGAACGGGCTGGAGACCTTTCGCACCCTTCACGCGCTGGAACCCAAACTGCCGGTGATCATCATGACCGCCTTCGGAACCACCGAAACCGCCATCGAAGCCACCAAACTGGGGGCATTCGATTACCTTTTGAAGCCCTTTGAGATCCCCGACATGCTGGCGGTCATCGCCAAAGGGCTGGAAGCCGGCCGGTTCATGCGCTCCCCGGTCGGTCTGGATGTCTCCCCGAAGGAGGCCCCCGGAGAAGCCATCATCGGTCGAAGCCCGGCCATGCAGGAGGTCTACAAGGCCATCGGCCGGGCCGCCCCCACCGACGCCACCGTACTCATTCGGGGAGAATCGGGCACCGGCAAGGAACTGGTGGCCCGGGCCGTTTATCAGCACAGCCTTCGGTCGAACAAACCGTTTCTGGTCATCAACTGCGTCGCCATTCCCGAAACCCTGCTGGAAAGCGAGCTGTTCGGCTATGAAAAAGGCGCATTTACCGGAGCGGTCCACAAACGGGTCGGCAAAATCGAACAGGCCCACGGGGGAACCGTGTTCCTGGATGAAATCGGCGACATGCCCTTCAGCCTTCAGTCTAAAATGCTCCGCCTGGTTCAGGAAAAATCGATCGAACGATTGGGCGGACGGGATACCGTACCGGTGGACGTCCGGATCATCGCCGCCACCAACCGGGACCTGGAAACGGCGATTGCGGAGGGCCGTTTTCGGGAGGACCTGTATTACCGCCTGGAGGTCGTGACCATCCGCATTCCGCCCCTGTCCCGGCGGACCGGCGATATTCCGCTGCTGACCGATTATTTCCTCTCCCGGTACGCCACCCTGGGCGGAATGGACAACCCGGGCATCACCGAAGATGCCGAGGCCTTGCTGGAAACCTATCCGTGGCCGGGAAACGTCCGCGAACTGGGCAATGTCATTCAGAAAGCCCTGATCTTCAACCGAGGCGCCCCCCTGAGCCCCGAAGACATCGCCCAGGCCGTCAGCGAAAAAGGACAATTCCGGGCCTTCGACCCACCCGATCCGGAAACCGGCCTTCGGGAGTGGGCCCGGCGAATGCTCCAAAATCCGGCATCCGAGCATCTCCTCGACCACTGCATGGATCGTGTGGCCGCGCTCCTGATCGGGGAAACCCTCAACCTGACCGGGGGCAACCGGTCCAGGGCCGCCAAAATTCTGGGCGTCTCCCGCCCCACCCTGCATTCAAAAATTGACAAATACGGCATCAAAATGGAAACCGCCGTTAAAGAAGAGCGGTTCTGACGTTCCGCCGCTTCCGCCTCCTTCTTTTTCCAAACGGACCTACGGACGGGCGGTAAAAACCGGCAAGCCTTGCAAACCCGTCCAAACTTAGGTATGAATCGTCCATGCCCCGTTGGTGCGAGGCGTGAAGGCATCGATTCAAGACCCGGGTCCGTCTTTTACCCGCTCCGCTTCCGGAACGGATCACGGGCACTCGATCGGGAAGATCGGGAATGCAAAAGGGAACCAGACATGGCCGATTTATTTGAATTTCTCAGAAAATTGCCCCTCTTCAGCGGTCTGGGGGATGCCGACATTCAGGTCATCCGGAATACCTGCCGGGAAGAACGGTTGAACACCGGAGAGGTGGTTTTCCTCGAAGGCGAGGCCGGAGACAAACTCTACATCATCGTGGAGGGGAGCGTGGAAATCTGGAAGGATTACCACACGGTCAGCGCCGATCTGCTCTCGGTCTACGGACCCGGCCAAATGTTCGGAGAAATGGCCCTCATCGACAATTCTCCCCGAAGCGCCTCGGTCATCGTCCGCCAGGACAGCCGGCTGCTGACCATGGAGCGGGCCGACTTCAACCGAATGATTCAGGCCAACCCCATTTCCCAGTCGATCATGCGCTCCCTTTCCGAAATTATTCGAAACCGCACCTCCAATTACGTTCAGGGGATGCGGGTTCGAAACCTCAAACTGGAAAAGGCCTATGAACGGCTCAAAAAAACCGAGGCCCAGCGCAACGCCTCCCTGCGGGAAAAAGAGGTCCTGCTTCGGGAAATCCATCACCGGGTCAAAAACAATATGCAGATCATCACCAGCATTCTGAGCCTTCAGGGTCAGCGTGTTGGAGACCCGACCACCCAGCCTCTGTTTCAGGATTGCCGCAACCGCATCAAAACCATGGCGCTGATCCATGAAACCATTTATGAATCCCCCGATCTCTCCCGGGTGGAGGCACAGGTCTACCTGAACAAGGTGGTTCGGCACCTGAGCCAGTCGGCGGGGATTCGACCGGATCAGATCCGGATTGAAGTCGAGACGGAGTCCGTTTCTCTTTTTCTGGATGATGCGGTACCGGTGGGTCTGATCGTGAACGAGCTTTTGAGTAACGCTCTCCGGCACGCCTTTCCGGAAGAACGCTCCGGAAGGATCACCATTTCCCTTCGTTCCGATGAACGAAACAGCCTGGTCCTCTGCGTCGAAGACGACGGCGTCGGGTTGCCGGACCGGGCGGACATTTTCGAATCCGGCCCCTGTATCGGTTTGAATATGGTCAAGGGACTGGTGGAAAAACAACTGGGCGGCGGATTGGATGTCAACCGGGAAGACGGCACCCGATTCCGGATTCGATTCTCGCCCAAACAGCGGATGAACCCGGTACATGTTCGAAGATGAAGCCTTGAACCGGAACCAGGGAAAAATCGATATCACCTCATCAGAAACGGAAGAGGCAGCCAACCATGCAGGAAATTCGTTTTCACGGCCGGGGCGGTCAAGGCACCGTGATGGCATCCATCATTCTGGCGAAAGCCTTTTTCAAGGCCGGCTATTACGTGCAGACCTTCCCGGTCTTCGGTGTGGAGCGCCGGGGAGCCCCGGTGGAGGCTTATCTTCGCCTGGACCGGAAAAAAGTTTTGGTCCGGTCCAATGTCTACACCCCCGACCACGTGGTGGTTCAGGATGCCAAACTGCTGCAGACGGTGGATGTCGCCCGGGGGCTGAAACCCGGCGGATGGCTCCTGCTCAATTCCGCCGAATTTCCCCGATCCCCCGATTTCTCCGAGTTTCAAGTGGCGGTGGTGGACGCCAACCGGATCGGCCTGGACCTGGGTCTGGGCAGCCGAACCCAACCCATCATCAACACGGCCGTGATCGGCGCCTTCGCCCGCATTCTCGACATGCCGCCGCTGAAGGCGATCGGCGAGGCCATCGAGGGGGAGATTCCGGTGAAGCAGAAGGAAAACAGGGAAGCCGCCGAACGGGCCTACCAAGCCGTTCGCATCCGCGGGGATTGAACCGGAATGTTGGAAAATCCGGAAAAAAGATAAATCGATAAAAGGAAATTCAATGACACTGGAACAGGAGATTCATGACGACCTGCCGTTGTATATTTCCCGATCCGAAATATCGACGGAGGTCAACAAAACCGGGGCCTGGCGATATGTGCGCCCCGGATACGACGAAAAGACCGCGCCGTGCAGCCGGGCCTGCCCCGCCGGAGAAGACATCGCCCGCATTGAAATGCTGGCGGGCCAGGGCATGATCCATGCCGCATGGGAAACCCTTCTGCGGGAGAACCCTTTTCCGGCGATCTGCGGCCGGGTCTGCTTTCATCCCTGCGAAAGCGCCTGCAATCGGCAGGAGATGGATCAACCCATCGCAGTTCACCACCTGGAGCGGTTTATCGGGGATACCGCCATCCGCGAACGGTTTGAGGCGCCTCACCCTTTTTACGGCGACGAAGAGGAGCAGGCCCGGCGAAAGGCCGCCGGAAAGCGGATCGCCATCGCCGGGGCCGGACCGGCCGGCCTCTCCGCCGCCTATTTTCTGACCCGCCTGGGCCATGCCTGCGATGTCTACGATGCGGACGATGAACCCGGCGGAGTGCTTCGATGGTCCATCCCCTGGTACCGACTGCCCGAGGATGTGCTCAAAATC